>CAMWQD010000163.1 GCA_947176325.1 uncultured Bacteroidales bacterium
CGTTGGGCGCACGATATGCAGCATCCAAAAGAACAGTTTCGACATAATTATTGAGACTACGGTTCTGCCGTTTGGCAAGTTGTTTCAGTGTATCAATAAGATCTCCCGAAAGACGGAAACTCTGATTTCTCTTTACGGCTATTTCCATATTGATATTGCTTTATAATGTAAAACTACTACAAATGTAATACATCTGCATTGACTTTACAATACAACCACATAAATTGGCTTTATTCTGAAACGCAAACTACGCGGAAGCCGATGTTGGTGGCGCTGAATGTGGGGAGAGGGGTGGCGCGGTAGGCGACACGGCAGCGGAAGGGTTTGTCTATGTAGCTGCCGCCGCGGGCTACGCGGTAGGGACTGACGGGCGCGCCCGTGGGGTTGTCGGTATCTTCGGGGTTATATAAATCGTAGTTATCCGCGCAATATTCGTAGACATTGCCGCTCATGTCGTAAAGCCCCAATTCGTTGGGCTTCTTGAGGCCAACCTTGTGCAATCTCCGGACGGTATCCGCATACGTCCAAGCCACCTCGAGCAGACTATCGCTGCCGCTGAATCGGCCGGGCACGTCCTTGCGTCCGCCACGGGCGGCGTATTCCCATTGGGCTTCGGTGGGAAGCGCATATTTCTTGCCCGTGCTTTCGCTCAACCTTTCGCAAAAGGCCGTGGCTTCCTTCCAAGAAATATAGTACATCGGGAAATCGGGGCCTTCCTCCGAAATGCCTAAATCGAGCTCCGCCTTTCCCCATTGCTCGCGGACATCGGTTCCCATCACGCGCTCCCACTGCGCCTGCGTTATCACAAACTTGCCGATATAAAAGGAATTCAAGCTGACATCGCGCACCGGCAGTTCGTTGTCCTGCACCTCGTCTCCCTGGTCTTCGGTGCCGCCCATCTTGAACGTGCCGCCCTCCACATAGACCATTTCCAAGTTCATGCCGAAGGCCGTTTCCGTGTAGTTCTTCGTTGCGGTATCGTTGTTCTCGTTCGGCTTCTCACAGCCGGTGAACAGGCCTGCCATAAGCAGGAGGCCCGTTCCTATGTAGCGTAGTCTTTTCATCTTATCTGTATTTGGTTATACCAAGGGAATAAAGATAGATATTTTTCTCAGAGTCGGTAAACAACTAATCCACCTGATGTTGTCTTTTTCTGTGTGGGCGGGCAAAGAGGGGTAAATGTTAAAAATTGTTAAAAAGTGAATTTTAGGTTCGATAAAATTGGTCTTTCTACGATATAAGAGTAACAACAATCAAAATTCAAAACCAAAAACTAAAATCATCATGAAACAGAAACAGGCTATTCAACTATTCGAGCGGCGCAAGGTGCGCACCGTTTGGGATGAGGAACACGAAAAGTGGTATTTCTCGGTGGTGGATGTTGTCGGGGTGCTTACCGACAGCCCTGACCCAAAACGCTATTGGAGCGTTCTGAAAACAAGGATAAAGAAAGAGAGCGAGAATGAAAGTACTACAATTTGTAGTACCTTCAAACTACTTGCCTCTGACGGCAAGATGCGGTTGACTGACGTAGCTGATACTGAGCAACTTTTCCGCATCATCCAATCCATCCCCTCTCCCAAGGCCGAACCATTCAAGCTGTGGATGGCGCAGGTGGCCAGCGACCGCCTCGACCAGATAGAAGACCCCGAACTGTCTATACAGCAGGCAATGACCGACTATAAGCGGTTGGGCTATTCCGAGCAGTGGATTAATCAGCGGCTCAAAAGCATCGAGGTCCGCAAGGAACTGACCGACGAGTGGCAGCGACGCGGTATCGAAGGGCAGCACTATGCCACGCTCACGGACATCATCACGCAGGAGTGGTCGGGGTTCACGACAAAGGACTACAAGAAATTCAAGGGCTTGAAGAAAGAGAGCCTGCGCGACAACATGACGAACATCGAGTTGGCTCTTAACACGTTGGCGGAGGCCGCCACGACAGAAATATCCGCACAGCAACAATCCTGCGGGCTGGAGCGGAGCAAGCATATCGCCAAGAGCGGCGGCAGCGTGGCGAAAGCGGCGCGCAAACGGTTGGAGAGTCAGTTGGGCCGGACGGTAATCTCTCCGGCAAACGCCAAACAGTTATTAGCAGAGAAAAAGACCGCACGCCTCAACGGGGATGCTGATAAATAGGCCGCAGGAGGTGTTTTAAAAGCAAACAGCCGTGGGGCGATGCCCCGCGGCTCCTTCTTTTAAAACTCTGATCATAACGATAATTATTCCCCTACCGCTTTTAGGCGTTCCGTGATTTCCTTTTTCAATTCTTTATGTCCGGATGCTGTGTTTGCGGTATAAGAGAAGACATGTCTATGCCTAATATCAAACGGATAGGGTGCTGTCTTTTTTCTTTTCGCACATACCAAAATCAAAGGTTTCTCCAATGCGGCGGCAAAACCCACCTCATAGCAGACATTGAGATTATCATCTGAAATATCGGCAATACAAGCCGCACTTTCTTTGATTTTCTTTTCAATATCTGCAATAGGTATCTGCACGTGCTTATCCTTATCCACCCGATAAGGTTTAAAACCTGCGGCCTCTATCGCCGGTTTTATCACCGACTGATAACGCTTGTCGTTATCTTCATTGAATTCCTGAATGACAAATACTTTCATTGTGACAAATATTACATATTCAAAACAAACAACTACGGAAGGTAAACCACACGGAAACCAAGCGAGTTCCAGATGGCACCATCGGGCGAAACGCCATGCATGGACGACACTCTGCAGTTATAGGCACTGCCATCATCCCATGCTCCACCCCGATACACACGTTGGGAAACGTACCCCTCCGCAGGGCCCTGCGGATTATCCGTGTCCTTCTCATCATATTTTCCATACCAGTCCGAGCACCATTCCTCCACGTTCCCGCTCATATCATAAATACCCAGCTCGTTGGCCTTCTTCTGCCCCACCGGATGCACCGTACCGAATTCCCCTCCATTATACCACGCCACCTCGTCGGGGTCATCACTACCAGCATACTTGTAATGTTGGCTCTTATTGCCCCCGCGCGCCGCATACTCCCACTGCGCCTCGGTCGGCAACACGTATTTCTTGCCCGTGGCCTCGCTCAACTTCTTGCAGAATTCCTGCGCATCACTCCAACTCACATAATACACCGGATAATCATCACCCTTTCCATATTCATAACCATAACGGTTTTGTCCCATCACCGCCTGCCACTGCGCCTGCGTCACCTCATACTTCCCGATATAATACGAATCCAACCGGATAGTCCGCACCGGTTTTTCTCTCTCTTCATTCACATCATCCCCCTGCTCCTCCGTCGCGCCCATCTCAAACTCGCCGCCCGTCACATACACCACTTCCATTCCCTTGAAGCCCTTGATTGCCACCGGCAACTGCAAATCCTCGTTTTTCGTCTTGATAGTGATGACCGTTTTCTTATCCTCTTTCAGTAATTTCTTCTTTACCGTAATGGTTTCGGAGGAATATGCCTCTATCGTGCCGCTGG
>CAMWQD010000164.1 GCA_947176325.1 uncultured Bacteroidales bacterium
TCAAGCCTGTCACTTCCAAGGCTTCGAGGTCGAACACATAAATGCCGTTGCTCGTGGAAATGTAGCCTTTCTGCGGGTTGACGCCCACAAAGGCGCGGCCATCGGCTATTGAATTTCCGTTGCCATCGGTGGCGATGTGGGGAAGCTGGGCGATGCACTTCATGGTCTTGGCATCGCAAACCGTTATCCTTCCGCCCGTTACCGAAGCGCCCATATCACGTTCCTGCTTGGATATGATATACATACGGTCTTCGTATATCGCCCCGTATTGGCTCGTGCAACCCAATTCCCTGCCCGGATTTTCCTTTTGGAACACCCGGTATTCCCATTCGCCGTTTGCGTGCAGGAAATTAATCGTGCTGTTCTGATGCCCGAACCAGTCTTCGTTGAGGACGAACACGCCTTGCGTGTAGTCCGCTTCCTGCGACCGGAGAGGGCATAGGCATAGCATAAAGGCTAAACAAAGCCAGTCAACTTTTCTCATAACGTATTATTGCTTATTGTTTTCTGTTATCCTGTTTTTCTACGTGCAAATCTTCCGCTTTGGATAGTTCGGTGGACGTTTCCCCAAGCCAACCGCAACTTTGGCTCACACCCGTATAGACGCGCACAAAGTCTATGCAGGGCAGATGCACGGAATTTCCGTTTTCATCCACCGCCCACTCTATATTGAAACTCGATTTATCGGCCACTTCGTTGGGATGATTGTCCACATAACCCCAATCGTAGGCGTAGAGTACGTAATAGGAGCCGTTTCCGCTTTCGTCCACGGCGTTGTTCGCCAAAAGCGTCCCCTCGAAGCTCAACACCGATTCGCTCACCCATTGCGGATAATAGCTTTGGCGGTGATAGGCGTTGCGGGGCACATAGCCGGTTTTTCCCTCGCTGTCGGTGAAGCGGATATAGGCCGTGTCGGTTATGGCGGCATTCTGCTCGTCGGGACGCTCGTAGGCTATGCGGTAATGATGCTTGGTTTGAGGCTTGCGGTATTCACTGCCCGCCAACTCATACCAAGGGTCGTCGGGAATGCCGTTTTGGTTGCGGTCAAAGCTCACCGTCACAATGCCCGGCTCGCTGCTGCCGCCCGAATCGGGATTGTCGGGATTGGGGTTTTCGGCGGAATAGAAAGCGTTGCCGTATATCTTGAAGTCGTATTGCCCCGGCACGTTCACCACGCTGTGGTCGAAGCCGAAGGTAACGTAACCGCCGTAGGCGCCCAACGAAATCATCACATCGTTGGTTCCCCCAATGGATTCCTCCGTTTTCTTGAGCATATCGGCATAGGTATCGCCGTTTTCGTAGACGGGCATGAGGTTCACGAACTGCCCCGGCGCAGGGCGGTATTCATACACGCGGGCGATGTAGGGGCTGTATGCCACGTCTTCTTCCCATACCGCAATCCTCACTTCGTGCGTATAGGGATTTTCTTTGTCTTCTATTTGCAGACGGAAACGGAAGTCGCCTTGCGTGGCCGAACAGAAAACAAAATCGCGTTCTTCCGATACCACGCTTTCATTTCCCGCGCTGTCGAAAGAAGTCCATATATAGCGGCTTCCCGAAAATTCGGGGTGCAGCACCAAGGCTTGCATACGCGCCACCACATAGGTGTCGTCTATGCCGAGGTTCACCATAGGTATATCGGGACGGCAGGCAACGAAAAGCATTGCCGTCAGACACCAAGAAGCCACTCTGTAAGCCGTTTTCTTCATTTCTTCCGTCCTCGCCTCTATTATTTATACAAAAAAGTCATGTGCGCGGGAATGTCGCCGGTGCGCACACTCCATTTTTTTCGTCCGTTCTTGCCGTAGCAGTGCAACACGCCGCTCGACACGTAGTTTTTGGCATCGGTGACAAAAATGTCGCCGTTGTAGGGATTTATCGCGATGCCATAGGGTATCCTGATGTCTTTTTCCGTGCCGTCGGTAATGAAACCCGATGCCGACAAGGTTTTGGAAGCGATATTGAAAATGCCGTAGGAAACGTGGTTGCTTTCGGTCTGATTGTTCCACGAAACGCCGTAGAAATAGAGCGAATCGCCCATAATCACAAACTCCGTGCAAGGAATGTCGAAGGTGCCGCTCACCGCCATTTCCTTGGTGGTGCTGTTTTTCCGCTCCAAGAGATGCAGGGCGGGCGCTATCTGCCCGTGGTCGCCGCGCGAGCCCACCCAAAGCCTGTCGTGGCGGTCTTTGCGCACACGGTGCAGGTTTATGCCCACCGGAATTTTCTGCACCTGCTTCATGCCGTAGCGCTCCACCACAGACACCGTGGAATCGTAGGCGGGCACCCGATAGCCGCCCGAATTGGCCACATAGATGTATTCGCCCAAAATCTCCAGTTCGTCGGGCTGGTAGCCCACACTCACTTGGCGGGTTACGGCAAGCGTGGCCGTATCCACCTCGAACACCGCGCCCAACTGGGCGTTGGGGTCTATGGAAACAGGCCCCACGTAGGCCGAAACATAGGCCTTGCCACGCGAAAAACGGATATAGCGGCAGTTGGGAATGTCTATCTGCCCGATGCGCACGCAGGTGCGCGCATCCATCACCTCCACCTTGTGCGAGCAGTTGATAACCGCATAGAGTTTGCTTCCGTAAATCTGAATATCGTTCCCCACATCGCCCAACTCCTTGATGACATATGGATTGCGCTCGGCATAGAGGTTGCGGACATAGTAGCCGTTCACAAAATCCACATAGTCTATGGAAGCCTTGTTGCTGCCCATGTTGCCCTCGTTGAGCAGATACATTCCAATGGGCTCGTCGGGCGCGAAAGAAGCCTCCGACCGCACGGGAATGGGCAACAGCTCGTATTCGGTGGGCACCACGATTTCGGGCTTGCGGCAGGCACAGAACAGGCCGCCCGCAAGCAGCGGATAAAGCAAAACCGTGAAAATGCGTCTTCCTTTCATACCTCTTAAAATTCAACGGTCAACGAAACCCTGTAATTGCGCCCCGGCATGGGATAATTCAAAATCACATCGTAGTCCTGATTCAACAGGTTGTTGATTTCCACCCTCGCCTTGAGGCGGATTTTCTTGATTTTCCATGCGCCCGAAACCGACACGTCGTGCGTGTACCAAGGTTGCGTATAGTTGTAGACGATGTTTTCCTGCTGATTGTAGCGGCCTCCCACATAGATGAAGCTGTAGTTGAGCGCATAGTCGCGCCACGTGAGCATCCCCACCGCCGAGCCGCTGTGCCAGGGGATATAGGGGATTTGGTCGCCGTAGTAGGTGTCGGAAGGGTCGGTGACGTCGATGGCGGTCTGATAGGTGTATTGCAACTTGCCCGTCAGCGACCATTCGTGCGGGAACCGCAGCGAGAACTGCGCCGTGGCGTCCACCCCGTTTATCTTCACCTTGCCGAGATTGAGCATCGTCCAACGGAACTGCTGTCCTTTGGGATAGGCTATAATCTTGTCCTTGACGCGGTTATAGTAGTAGTCGGCCTTGATTTCGAAGCGGTGGAAAAC
>CAMWQD010000165.1 GCA_947176325.1 uncultured Bacteroidales bacterium
ATCGCAAAGATAAATCTTCCGCGTGGCTTATCAAAACGTAAAAACGCTACTTTTGCCGTTAAAATCCGTGTCCGATGAAAACGCTCTATATCGCATCCCACAACAAACACAAGGTGGAGGAAATAAGGCAAATCTTCTCCGAAGACGCTCTTTTGGCCTCCCGTTTCCAAATAAAAAGTCTGGACGACCTGAACTTTCACGGCCAGATTCCCGAAACCGCCGCCACCTTGGAGGGCAACGCCCTCCAGAAAGCCACCTTCATACACGAGAAATTCGGCGTGGACTGTTTTTCCGACGACACAGGCCTGGAGGTGGCGGCGCTTCACAACCGGCCCGGCATCTACTCGGCCCGCTACGCCAATATGCCCGCCGACTTCGAGGCCACCGGACACGTGGACGAAATCTCTTTGAGCCGCCCCGACCCCACTTTCCACGAAAACGTAGACCGCCTCCTCCGCTATCTTTCGCGGGCGGGTTGTGAAGAAGAAAGCGCGCGCAAGGCGCGCTTCCGTTCGGTAATCTGCTTAATGTTAGGCAATGAAGTTCATTATTTTAGCGGAGAAGTGGCCGGCGTAATCCTACCCGAGCGGCAAGGCACGGAAGGCTTCGGCTACGACCCCGTTTTCCGCCCCGACGGCTACGAAAAAAGTTTTGCCGAACTCCCGCTCGCCGAAAAAGACAGCATCAGCCACAGAGGCAGAGCCGTGGCCAAGATGATGCAATTCCTGCGCGAAACAGACGCATAGCGCGCTATTCCAAGAACTGCCGCACCTGTTCGGGATTCTTGCAGAGAATAAAAAGATGATCGCGAGGTTCGAGACAAGTCTGACCGTAAGGAACGATATATTCCCCCTTGCGCATGATCATAGTGATGCGCACATCGTCGGGAAGATTGGCTTCCACCAACTTCTTTCCGTCCAAAAGTGAACCTTTAAGCACCACAAGTTCAATCATTTCTGTCTTGGTGTCCAAATCGCGCCGCGCCAACAGCGAAGGCGGCAGACTTATCGCCAAGTGCAGCTTGTAGGCCAGCCAAGGAATGGTGCTGCCCTGCACCACCATAGACAGGAACGAGATAAAGAACACGATGCTGAACAGCTGGTCGCCCACCGCCACACCCGCCAAAAGCGGATAGGTGGCGAATACGATAGGCGCCGCCCCGCGCAACCCCACCCACGAAATAAACACCAAACTCTTCGCATCGGTCTTCTTGAAGAACAACAGACAGAGCAACACCGCCAACGGCCTTGCAATCAATATAATGAACACAGAAATCAACAAACCCGTCCATTTCACGCTCCACACATGGCTGGGATAGACCAGCAACCCGAGCGTGAGGAAGAGCGCCAGCTGCATGAGCCACGCATAACCGTCGAAGCTGCTCATGATGGTCTGACGGTGCACCACCTTCTTGTTTCCCACAAAAATACCGCAGATATACACGGCCAAAAAGCCGTTTCCGCCGAAAGCGTTGGTAATGGAATACGTAAGGAACACAAGGGCGAGCACCAACACGGGGTAGAGCCCCGAATGGCCGATTTTGATGCGGTTGATGGAAATCGTCGAGGCCTTGCCCATCACAAAACCCAGCAACGCACCCAACGAAAGCTGCCACACAAGCGTCAGAATGGCCTGCCAAATCGAGAGCGACTGCATACCCAGCATGCCCACGAAAAGCGTGGTGAGCAGAAAGGCCATAGGGTCGTTACTGCCGCTTTCGAACTCCAAGAGAGGCTTGAGGTTGTTTTTGAGAGACAGTTTCTTGGAATTGAGAATGTTGAACACCGCCGCCGCGTCGGTCGAAGACACTATCGAACCCAACAGAAACGATTCCGCCCACGTGAAATCGGTGATGAGGTGCACGAAAATTCCGATGAAAGCCGCCGTAAGCACCACGCCGAATGTGGACAGGGTAACCCCCTTGCCCAAGATAGGCTTGATGTCTTGCCACTTGGTGTCCAAGCCGCCCGAATACAAGATGATGCAGAGGGCTATGGTGCCGATGAACTGGGCGACGTTGGCGTTCTCGTAGTCGAACTGAATGTGGCCGACACCTTCCGAGCCGGCCAGCATCCCCACGCCAAGGAACAAAATCAAGGCGGGAACCCCATATTTGTAGGAGGTCTGCCCTGCGAGAATGGCAAGGAACACAAGGAGGCTGACAATCAAAAGGACGTTTTGTGCAGTGATAACCATGGTGTAAAAATAAGAAATTTCTTGTAATTTCGCGCATTTCATATCAAAGAAAGACGGAAATGCTTACACACACCGAAATCAAAGACCTGCTACAAGTTTCCTTGCAGGAAGGCGAAAAGAAGGAAGTGACCGTAAAGGCTTGGGTGCGTACCAAGCGCGGCAACAAATATGTGGCGTTCATTGCGCTCAACGACGGCACCTGCGTGCAGAACCTCCAGGTGGTGGCCGATTTGAAGACCGAAGAAAACCCCGGCGGTTTCGACGAGGAGCTTCTCAAACGCATCAACACCGGCGCCTGTCTGCGTGTGAAGGGCGATTTGGTGAAGTCTATGGGCAAGGGACAGACCGTGGAGGTGCAGGCCCGCGAAATCGAAGTTTACGGCGAGGCCGACCCCGAGAAGTACCCCTTGCAGAAAAAAGGTCATTCGCTTGAATTTCTGCGCGAAATCGCCCACCTGCGTCCCCGCACCAACACCTTCGGCTGCGTGTTGCGTCTGCGCCACGCCATGGCCTACGCCCTGCACCAGTTCTATCACGAAAGAGGCTTTGTCTATCTGCATACGCCCATCATCACCGGCAGCGACTGCGAAGGCGCGGGCGAGATGTTTCAGGTAACCACGCTCGACCTCGAGAACCTGCCCAGAACCCAAGAAGGCTGCATCGACTACACCAAGGATTTCTTCGGAAAATCCACCAAACTCACCGTGTCGGGACAGCTGGAAGGCGAGTTGGGCGCTATGGCGCTTTCCAAAATCTATACTTTCGGCCCCACTTTCCGCGCCGAAAACTCCAACACGCCGCGCCACTTGGCCGAATTTTGGATGAATGAACCCGAAATGGCCTTCTACGAAATCGACGACAACATGGACTTGGCCGAGGACTTCCTCAAGCACCTCACCACCTACGCCCTCGAACACTGCATGAGCGATTTGCAGTTCATGAACGACACCTACGACAAAGAACTGATTGGCCGTTTGGAAAATATCTTGAAAACCAATTTCGAGCGCATCACCTACACCCAGGCCGTAGACGTGCTCAAAGCCTCCAACGCCAAGTTCGACTATCCCGTGGAATGGGGTGTGGACCTGCAATCCGAACACGAGCGCTATTTGGTGGAGAAACACTACAAGAAACCGGTCATCATCACCGACTATCCCAAAGACATCAAGGCTTTCTACATGAAACAGAACGCCGACGGCAAGACGGTGCGCGGCATGGACGTGCTTTTCCCGCAAATCGGCGAGATTATCGGCGGTTCGCAGCG
>CAMWQD010000166.1 GCA_947176325.1 uncultured Bacteroidales bacterium
GATATGTTCCACAGTATCGAAAAACGGATCAGTATACACGGTGCATAGGGTGCTGTCATAATCACAACCCACAATACCATTCGGACCCACCCCCAATTCCAAAGTATCTTTCTTGCCGCTGCTGAGCGATTCCAAATAGAGCTTGAAACGAAACTCCTCCGTCTGCGCCGACAAAGCTTCACAAAGAAGCATACCGCAGAATACAACTAAAACATATTTGGCTTTCATGGCTTCTACTCCTATTTTAGTCCATCAACACCATCCGTTTCAAATCCACCTGCACGCCATCCACAACAAGGCTATAAAGATAGATGCCTGCCGGCAGACTGCCCGCCTGCAATACCCATTCTCCTTTTGGTTGCAATGGCAGGCTATACGAACACAGTACAATATTACAAATATTTTTCAGACATTTACAACTATCATTGCGATTCAACTCCTGCACTTATCGCACGTAACAAAGGGCGGGGCCGTTTTAATCGAAGAAGCGCCAGGAGACGCCGAAGCGAACGCAACGGTCCTGCAGGGGATAATGCGGGGTTTGGATGTAGTTGTAGCCCATAAGCCCCTGCGCCAGATTGATGCCCTTGATGAAGATGTTGGCGCGTTTCACTTGGAAATTGATATACAGATTCAGGAATGCGAAATTTCCCGTCTTCACCTCATCCTGCCAATAATACGAGAGCATATCGGGATTGTAGGCATCGCCGTAGTAGGCCGTGTTGTACATCACCTCCACCCCGATATGGATTTCGGCGATATTCTTGATGGGAATGATGCCGTACACGCTCTCCTGCATGCTGAAAAGCGGCAGATGCAGATAGCGGTTGTCCGAACTGTAGGCGAGCATCAGCAGATTGTCCCAACCCACATAACGCCCGATACGCGCGTTCTTGCCCGCCGTCACATTCACGAGCCAAAACGCATCCTCCGCCTGCACCGGCCCGTCTTTCTTCATGAACGTGTAGTTCTGCAGAAGCCCCGCCTTGGCGCGCATCCACCAGCCCTTATACGCAAAATTCAACTGGGCGTAGGCCTCGATGTTCTTCTTCCATTCGTATTCCCAAAAATAGTGGTTGGACGAATGATAGGAGAAAATCCAATCGGGCGAGAAGCGGTTCACGCCCACCTTCAGTTCCACGCCCTCGCGTTTGGAAAGCGTGCGCTCGCGGTCGTTCCTAAAAAGATACTTGAAGCGCACATAGCCGCTGAAATCGTATCGGTTGTAGCCGCCGAAACCGAAATCCGCATAGGCGTCCAACACAAAACGGTCGGCGAAATCCACCTGAATTTCGGCAAAGGGAAACCACTGCACCCAATCGCGGAGATGCAATAGCGTATCGAAACCTACACTATCCCGAAAACGCACGTATTCGTTGCGGATTCCCGCCGCCACCTTGAAGCGATAGCCGAAGGGAATGTACTCCATGTCCGAACTGCTGTAGAACAGGCGGTTGGTCAGCTTGAGCATCTTCACCGTATCGTCGCTCCGATTGGGGTTCAGAAAGAAATTCTCGTAGAAACCGTCCGCAGCCGAAGTTTGGTCGTTGTAGGAGAACTTATAGACGCTTATGTCGAAATCGTGCGTCAGATAGCCGTAGCTGCGGTTGTTCTCGGCAATGGAGTCTTTCTGATTGTCGTAGAAATGATAGGAATGCTTGACAAACACCCGGTGTTCGCGCCAGCGGCTCTGCCCCGAAGCTATGTTGACGGGAATACGCAAACGGCCCGTTTCCAGATTTTTCGTAAAGAGCGAATCGGCACGGATGCCGCCGTTCTCGCCCACCTTGCCCACATTGTAGATATAGCCGAGCATCACGCGGTATTTGGCGTCGCGGGTAATGTAGTTGCCTCCCAGCCGCACGTTATACTGCGTGCTGCGACTGTTGTAATACGCCCCGAATACATCGTAGACCCTGAAATCTATGCCGAGGTTCAATCCCCGCGCCACGTTCTGATAGTGCGTGGCATTGAACAGATTGAGGTTCTTGCCGAAATTGTTGACGAAATAGAGGTAGGAATACGGAGTCTTCGTTTGCAGGAAAGGCGTGTTCTCCTTGGTGTAGAACCACGAGGAGAAAGGATTTTTCTTGAACACGAAGCCCGATGAAGAAGCGGGATCGAATTCCAGCAACTGGTCGGGCATGCCCAAACTGCCGCGCGAATTGCGGAAATCGTGGTGCTGATAGGTGGCGTCGAAAATCTGAAAGCCGTCCAAGGGATAGCGCATGGTGTCGAAGACGGGAAGCCCGCTCTGCATCGCATAGTCGAAATAATACACCGTTTCGCCCTTGTTGCGGGCTATGCCGAGGAGTCTGGCCCTGCGCGCGGAATCGCGTTGCTGCTGCGGCGTGAGCGGCAGATAGGAGGATTCGTCGGCCGCCGTGGTGGTTGTGAAAATCCCCGCGTCCGAAGGATCGGAAGGCGGAATCACCTCGGTGGAGATTTGCTGCGACTTAGCCTGCATCTCCTCCGTTTCGACGGGCACTTGCGCCGCCGAAATCCCCGCGCCCAACGCGAAAACAAACAGAACAGGCAGGAGGCGCATGGCGGTATTACGAAAGTTTAAAGGCTATATACTTGATTTTTCTCCCCTCGCCCAGCCACCTTTTTTCATAGAAAGTCTGCACCCGTGCGGCATCCCCGAAATCACCCGTTTCGGCATATAAATCGGCAGTGTTGTGGAGAATCTCGTAACCGGCGGGCTCCCCCACTTCGTGCAGGCAGTATTCATACAAATCGGTATCGTCGGTCTTGAGGTGAATCACGCCCCTGCCCTGCGGCAGAATCTTGCGGTAGCGGTCTAAGAAAACCGGGGAACAGAGCCGTTTGCGGGGCTTGGAAGGCTGAGGGTCGGGAAAGGTGATCCAGATTTCAGAAATCTCGCCGGGAGCGAACACACGGTCTAGGAATTCGGCGCGGGTACGCACGAAAGCCACGTTGGAAATGGCCTCCTCGAGCGCGGTCTTGCAGCCTCTCCACAAACGGGCGCCCTTGATGTCCAAGCCCACATAGTTCTTCTCGGGCGAGAGACGCGCCAAACCCACCGTGTAATCCCCCTTGCCGCAACCGATTTCCAAGACCACGGGGGCGGTGCGGGCGTAGTAGGCCTCGTTCCACTTTCCCCGCAGCGGACTTTCCCACGGTTCTATGGTGGCGGGATACTGAAAGAGATTGCCGAAGCTTAGGTTCTCTTCGAATCTGGCAAGTTTATTCTTCCCCAAAACGTCTTACTTGGTGTAAATCCAACAATCCATTTTCTTGTTGTCGCGGATGTCGGTGCGGGCGGCCATGGCTTCCTCGCGGGTGGCGCAGGTCTTCACGCTCACGTAATGCATTTCCTTCTCCTCGTTGTAGAGCACCGTGGCGCTCAAGCCCGATTCCCGCAGTTTCTTCGCGTGACCGAAAGCGTTGGCCTCGTCGCGGAAACCGCCCACGATGATATAGAAA
>CAMWQD010000167.1 GCA_947176325.1 uncultured Bacteroidales bacterium
CACCGACCACGTGGAAAGCGTGGTGCTCCTGCAGAGGAGGTAGGAGGGTTTACTCTTCTTCGGTGGGGGCGTATTCCTTGAGGAGTTTTTCCTGAACGTCGGCGGGTACGAGTTCGTAGGAGGCGAACTTCATCGAGAACGAGGCGCGTCCGCCCGAAATGGAGCTCAGCGCCGTGGAATACGACGACATTTCCTTCAAAGGCACCTTCGCCATAATCTTCTCGAAGCCCTTTTCGCTGTTCATGCCCATGATAATGGCGCGACGACCCTGCAAGTCGCCCATCACATCGCCCATGCAATCGCCGGGCACCGCAATTTCCACATCATACACAGGCTCCAGCACCTTGGGATTGGCGTTGCGGAACGCCTCGCTGAACGCATTGCGCCCCGCCAGCATAAACGAAACTTCGTTGCTGTCCACCGGGTGCATCTTGCCGTCGTACACAATCACACGCACGTCGCGCGCATACGAGCCCGTCAAGGGGCCTTGCTCCATGCGGCTCATCACACCCTTCAGAATGGCGGGCAGGAAACGCGCGTCAATCGCACCGCCCACAATGCTGTTCACAAACACCAACTTGCCGCCCCAATCCAAATCAACGGTCTGCGTGTCGCGCACGCTCACCTTGATTTCCTGTCCGCCGAACTTATACATGGTGGGCGCGGGCATGCCTTCGTAATACGGCTCCACAATCAAATGCACTTCGCCGAACTGACCCGCACCGCCCGATTGTTTCTTGTGCCGGTAGTCGGCGCGGGCGGCTTTGGTGATGGTTTCGCGATAGGGAATGCGGGGTTCGATGAACTCCACGGGCAATTTATCGTTGTTCTCGATTCTCCATTTGAGCGTGCGCAGGTGAAATTCGCCCTGTCCGGACACAATCGTCTGCTTGAGCTCCTTCGACTGCTCCACCACCCACGTGGGGTCTTCCTCGCGCATACGGAACAAGATTTCCATCATCTTTTCGGCATCCGCCTCGTTGACGGGCTTAATGGCGCGGCGATACTTGGGTTCGGGAAAACGGATGAAGTCGAAGGAATAGTCGCAGTCTTTGCTGTTGAGCGTGTTGCCGCGGTGCACGTCTTTCATCTTCACCGTGGCGCCTATGTCGCCCGCCACCATTTCCTCCACCTCGGTGCGGGTCTGTCCCGCCACCATAAAGAGTTGTGCGATACGTTCTTTCGAGCCTCTGTCGGCATTCACGAAATCGTCGCCGGCCTTCACCTTGCCCGAAATCACCTTGAAGAAGCACACCTGGCCGATATGCGGTTCCACAGTGGTCTTGAAGATGAAAAGGCTGGCGGGGCCGTTGGGGTCGGGGGTGATTTCCTCGCCTTTTTCGGTAACGGGACGCGGCATCTTGTCGGTGCAGGGCACCACGTTTCCTAAAAATTCCATGGTGCGGCGCACACACATATCCTTCAGACCCGACACGCAGAAAACGGGAAACATATTGCGGCTCACAAGCCCCGCGCGGATGCCCGCCCGCATGTCGTCCTCGCTCAACGTGCCCTCCTCGAAAAACTTTTCCATCAAAGTGTCGTCGTGTTCGGCGGCCGCCTCCACCAAGGCCTTGTGCAGCTCCATGGCCTTGTCTTTCTCCGAGTCGGGAATGTCCGTCACTTCGGGCACGCCCCCTTCGGGTTTCCACTTATACATCTTCATTTTCAGCACATCCACCACCGCGTTGAAATTCGGGCCCACGCTCACGGGATACTGAATCTGCACCACCTTGTTGCCCCATTGTTCGTGCAGCTGCGCCACGGTGCTGTCGAAATCGGCCTTTTCGTGGTCGAGTTGGTTGACGATGAAGATGACCGGTTTATGGAACTGTTCGGTATAGCGGAACTGATTGATAGTGCCCACTTCCACGCCATATTGCGCGTTGAGCACCATAAGCGCCGTGTCGGTGACGTTGAGCGCCGATACCGCGCCTCCGATAAAGTCGTCGGAACCGGGGCAGTCGATGAAGTTGAGCTTGCGTTCCTGCCAAAGCACACTGAATACGGTGGAGAACACCGAGTAGCCGTAGTCTTTTTCCACGGGGAAGTAGTCGCACACCGTGTTCTTGGCGTCCACCGAGCCTCTGCGGTTAATCACACCGCCTTCAAACAACATAGATTCGGCCAATGTGGTTTTTCCGGAACCCGAGCTGCCCAAAAGGGTGATGTTTTTGATTTGGTTGGTTTGAAAAGCCTTCATACTATATTGTTTTTAGGGTTTTTATCTTCGTTATGAGAGTGGTGATGTCTTCTTGCAGGGGATTGAAAGTCAGCGTGGCCTGTCGATAAAAAGGTTCGCGCTCGGCAAGTTTTTCCGTTACGAATTGCCGCAGTTGTCCGTCGGTGCGGAAAGGTTGCAAAAGGGGACGGACCGAGCGGTTGGGGTCTTCCTTGAGGCGTGAAACCAAAACCTCAGGGGGCAGGGAAAGATAGACGGACCGGCCATGCCCATTCATCCAGTCCATATTATCGTGATGCGTGGCCAACCCGCCGCCCGTCACCACGATGCGGAAATCCGCCTCGGGGAGTTCCGCCACAAGATGCAGGACTTCCGTTTCCTTTTCCCGAAAAAACGCCTCGCCGTAGCGTGCGAAAATCTGCGGAATCGGAAGCCCTGCGAGCTTTTCCGTCTCCCGGTCGGTGTCGTAGAGCGGGCAACCCAACTTTGCGGCCAATTTCTTGCCCAAAGTGCTTTTGCCGCAGCCCATGAAACCGACCAGGAAAACGTTGGTTTTCAACCGACATTTTTCTAGTCTCGGCAGAGGCCGAACAAGCTCGGCCTCTGCGCTCGACTTTAGAAAAACGTTCATACACTAAAATTTAACCGTGGTATCTTCCGCTCACCGCATCCCAATCCACCAGCTTCCAGAAGTCGGCGATGTAGTCGGGACGGCGGTTCTGCTTGTCCAGGTAGTAGGCGTGTTCCCAAACGTCAATCACCAAAAGGGGTTCCTTGCCGTCGCGGATAGGGTTGCCCGCGTTGGGCGTGGCGATGATTTCGAGTTCGCCTTTCTTGTGGGCGAGCCATACCCAGCCGGAGCCGAACAGGCCGGCGGCGGCTTTGGTAAATTCCGCCTGAAAAGCCTCGAACGACCCCCATTTTTCTTGGATAGCCTCGGCCAACACCCCGGTCGGGGCGCCGCCGCCGGCCGGCTTCATGCAACACCAATAAAACGTATGGTTCCAAACCTGCGCCGCCTGATTATAGATGGCGCCGTCGGCTTTGCGGATGATGTCTTCCAGCCCCGCATCCTCGAAAGGCGTGCCGGGTTTAAGCTCGTTCAGTTTGTCCACATAGGCCTTGTGGTGCTTGCCGTAATGAAACGAAAGCGTGTTTTCGGAGATGAAAGGCTCCAACGCCTTCATGTCGTAGGGCAGGGGAGGTAAAGAAAATGTTTTCATAACCGATTATGCTTTAGTTACTTTCTCTTTTTCGG
>CAMWQD010000168.1 GCA_947176325.1 uncultured Bacteroidales bacterium
ACCTTATCTTTGTATTCATGCATCTGGGATTTTTGTGAAATACCGTGGTGGTTGTGTCGGAGGACGTGGCTTTCTTTAGGGGGGCCGACTATATCGTGGACGTGGGACCCAAGGCGGGGCGAGAAGGGGGTGAAGTGGTGTTTGCCGGCACTCCGCAGGAGATGCTTTCGCGCGGAAATTCGCTCACCGCACGCTATCTGCGGGGCGAGATGCAGATAGAAGTGCCCGACGGCCGCAGGGCGTGGACGCGGAGTCTGCGTCTGACGGGGGCCGTGCAGAACAACCTGAAGAACGTTACGGTGGATATTCCTTTGGGCGTGATGACGGTGGTGACAGGCGTGAGCGGGTCGGGAAAGACCTCCTTGATTCGGCAATGTCTCTATCCGGCCCTGCAACGTGCCTTGGGCACCTACCAAGGCGGTGCCGCGCTCAAATACAAGAGTTTGGAGGGCGATATCAAGCAGATAGACAGCGTGGAGATTGTGGATCAGAATCCTATCGGGAAATCGAGCCGCTCCAACCCCGTCACCTATATCAAGGCTTTCGACGACATCCGGGATCTGTTCGCCGCCCAGCCCTTGGCCAAGAAACGTCTCTATGCGCCCGGCTATTTCTCGTTCAACACCGAGGGCGGGCGTTGCGAGGCCTGCCAGGGAGAGGGGACGATTCGGGTGGAGATGCAGTTCATGGCCGACCTGCACCTCACCTGCGAACATTGCCACGGCAAGCGTTTCAAGGAGGAAGTGCTGGAGGTGAAGTATCTCGACAAGAGCATCGCCGATGTGCTGGAAATGACCGTGGACGAGGCTTTGGAGTTTTTCCCCGAAAACGCTCCCGAAGCGGCGGTGAAGCGGTTGCGCGCCAAATTGCAGGTCTTGCAGGATGTGGGCTTGGGCTATCTGCATTTGGGGCAGTCGTCGAACACGCTCTCGGGCGGCGAGGCGCAGCGCGTGAAGCTGGCGTATTTCCTGTGCCGGGGCGGTGCCGACGAGAAAGGACACGTTTTCTTTATTTTCGACGAGCCCACCACGGGGCTGCATTTTCATGACATCGCCAAGCTGAAGGCTTCTTTCGACGCGCTTATCGCCCGAGGCCATACGGTTTTGGTGATAGAACATCATCTGGATGTGATCAAGAGCGCGGACTGGATTATCGAAATGGGGCCCGAGGGCGGTGACGCGGGAGGGAAGTTGCTCTATGCCGGTACGCCCGAAGGTCTTTTGAAGGTGAAGGATTCCTACACCGCGAAGTATCTGCGTCCCAAGTTGGAGGGGGAACCGACGCTCGTTGCGGGAAAACCGAAGACGGCTGAGAGAAAACCGAAGACGGCCACGTCGGGAAAACCGAAGGCTGTCAAAAAATCCACCTCCAAAAAATAATATTAATATAAAAAATTGCATGGAACATAACGTTTCCTTACGGAACTATAATACTATGGGAGTGGACTGCCGCTGTGCGCAGTACGCCGAAGTCTCCGTCAAGCAGGACTTGAAGAATCTGTATGCGGCGGGCGTTTTCGGAGCGGAAGCCAAGACTCCCGTTTTCTTTTTGGGCGGCGGCAGCAACACCCTTTTTCTGGAGGATTTCGAGGGTTTGGTGGTGCGTCTGTGCGCCTGCGGAGAACAGGATGTGAAGCAGGAAAACGGCAGGGTGCAAGTGCGTGTGGAGGCAGGGGTGGTTTGGGAAGATTTCGTGAAAAGAACGGTGGAACGCGGCTTGTGGGGCTTGGAGAATCTTTCCGGCATTCCCGGCACGGTAGGCGGTGCGGTGGTGCAGAATATGGGCGCCTACGGAACCGAAATCTGTCAATGTATAGACACGGTGGAGGTATTCGATACGGAAAGCGGAGAATTTATGTTGTTTCCCGTGTCGGAATGCGATTATTCCTATCGTCACAGCCGCTTCAAGAGACAAAACCGCTATGTGGTGTGGGCGGTGGTGCTGAATCTGCGCACCGAGGCTTCGCCCAATCTTTCTTATAAGGCTTTGAACGAGGCTTTTGCAGAACGTAACATAGCCCGTCCGCAGGAAATCGCCGATTTTGTGGTGAATCTGCGGGCGCAGAAACTGCCCGATGTCAAGCGGTTGGGCAGTGCGGGGAGCTTCTTCACCAATCCCGAAGTGCCTGCGGAAACTTTCGCCGCCTTGCAGGAAAAATATCCCGATATACCGGGGCATACCGTAGAGGGAGGCGTGAAGCTTTCGGCGGCATGGCTCATAGACCGTTGCGGTTGGAAAGGCTATCGCTCCGGCGATGCAGGGGTTTACGAAAGACAGGCTTTGGTCTTGGTGAATGCGGGGAAGGCTTCGGGTGGCGAGATTTGGGAATTGGCGCGCCATATCCGCGAGAGTGTCTACGACAAGTTCGGCGTGAACATAGAGCCGGAAGTCTGTGTGGTGCGTGCGCACGGCATGGAGACGCAGGCCGCCGCCCCCGGCGAGGAGGCCTATCGCAAGGTGCTCGAAAAGATGTTCAGCTGTCTGCCCATGTTCCAAAGGGTGGGGGCGGCGGCCTACAAGCCCGATTTAAGCAATACGCTCCGTCTGATGAAGGCCTTGGGCGAGCCGTACACGAAGTTCAGGAGCGTGCATGTGGCGGGAACCAACGGCAAGGGCTCCTGTTCGCATATGCTGGCATCCGTCCTTATGGCCGCAGGCTATAAGACAGGCCTTTATACCTCGCCCCACCTGCGCGATTTCCGCGAGAGGATCAAGATAAACGGAGAAATGATTCCCCGTGCGGAGGTGGTGGACTTCTACCGTGCGCACGAAGACTTGTTTACCCGCGAGCGCACCTCGTTTTTCGAAATGACGGTGGCGCTGGCTTTCGATTATTTCGCCCGTCAGAACGTGGATGTGGCGATTATAGAAGTGGGCATGGGAGGCCGCCTCGATTCGACCAATGTCATCACGCCTCTCCTGAGCCTGATTACCAACATCAGTCCCGACCATATGCAGTTTTTGGGCGACACCTTGCCCAAAATCGCGGGGGAGAAGGCGGGCATCATCAAGGCGGGTGTGCCGGTGGTGATAGGCGAGAGTCAGGAGGAGGTGCGGGAAGTGTTCGAGCGCCGTGCCGCGGAATGCGGGGCTCCGCTGTGCTATGCCGACCGTATTTTTTCGTTGCGGAACGTAGGGAATGAGGGCACGGCCTTCACTTTCGACGCATACAGGCATGATGCGCTTTATGGTTCGGGCTGGCGTTGCGACCTTGCGGGCGGCACCTACGAAGGCAAAAACGTGGTGAGCGTGCTCGCCGCCGTGGATTTGCTCCGCAAGACGTATGAAATTTCGGACGGGGCTTTGGCGGAGGGGCTGGCGCATGCCGCCGAAAGCACGGGTTTGGCCGGGCGTTGGCAAAGATTGTCCTCCGCACCGCTCACTTATTGCGATACGGGGCATAACGAGGGCGGCATCCGTCTGGTATTGGAGCAGATT
>CAMWQD010000169.1 GCA_947176325.1 uncultured Bacteroidales bacterium
GCGGTGTCGGTGGCCATATAGTGGCAGTAGCCGTTGTCCTGCATCAATACCCTCACCACATGGAGGTCGGCATCCTTATGGTCTTTGCCCACAAAATCCACACTGTCAAGATCGTATTCGGCAGAGAAGAAGTTGTTGTCGATAGACCATACATAGAACAGACTGTCTTTGTCGGCGGGGGTGATGCCCGGGCTCATGCGGTAGGTCTCGCGCCAGGTCATGGTGTCGGGCAGACCCAAATCGTCGTGCAGGAAGCTGGCCTTGCGGCTGTCCAGACCATGTATGGTGATGGAGCGGTGACCGAAGATGCGGTGATTGTTGTCGTGGAAGGTGGCCGTAACCACGGTGTCGCCTATCTTGTTGATGGGAAGCGTGGTGAACGTGGTGCCCGTGTCGCCCGTGCTCCAGAACAGGTGCATGCCCGCAGGAGGATTGGCGAAGATTTTCGCCGTGTCGCCCACGCAGACGTAGGTTTCACCCCACAGATGAACGCTGTCGGGCAATACGCAGCTGCGTACACGGAAACTGATGGTGGTGTCGCAATAGCCGTCGCCCTGGAGGGTTACGGAGTAGGTTTTGTCTTGTATGGAAGCATAGATGGTGCGGACGCTGTCTCTGTTGCCGTCGTTCCAGAGGTAGCTCGACGCGCCGGTCACCTTCACTTCCATGCTCTCGCCCTCGCAGAGCAAGGTATCGGCGGGAGCGCTCACCGAACCGATGAAATCGTAGCCACGGTCGGCGTAAATCACATTGCTGCGTACCGAAGGCGTAGACGCGCAGCTGATGTCGGGATAGGCCACCACATAGACGCTGTCGCCCAGACTTACATTCGAATGTTTGTAGGTCTCGCCGCCGTGCTGTACGTTCACGCCGTTGTAGAACCATTCAAAGTAGCGGGTCATGGAGTATGCGGCGTTGACATCGGCGATAAAGGTGTTTTCCTTGCCGCAGAAAATCTTGTCTTGCGCCTCTACCGTAGCCACACCGTCTATCGGGGCTCTGTGTTCCACATAGAACGGGCCGAAGTCGAGCTTCCTTGCACCGGGGCATTCCACGCCCGTGTAGTCGGGATAAACCGATGCGGTAATCACGGTGCTGTCGGGCCACAGACCCAAAGTGTCGAGCACCTTGTTGGTGGAATCTATAAGAACACCGTTGGCATACCATGCAATGGTGGGGTTAGCTCCGAGGTTAGTGCCCGAGAAGCGGCCACGTACCACCGCGCCGGGACAGATATAGGGAACCTCAACCTTGGCCGTGGGATGAACCGTGGGCACGCTGTGCATGTACACCTCGTTACTGATGTTGTAGCAGTTTTCGGTGTATACCACACGGCGGAAGTAACCGTCGCGGAAAATGCCATTGTTGTCGCTGCGGCCAAGGATGTCGCGCGTTACGATATAGTCTTCCTTGTTGTTGGAATCGAGCGATACAGGAGGATTGGGCGCATCGTACCATGACCACCAGCAACCCAAATACCAATGGCATCCCCAAACGGCATACTGCCACTTGTAGGTATAGTTGCCTTCACCACCTATCGGCTTGGCGGAGTGCAGGGTAACGGGAGATTCCACGCATACCACACCCGCATCGCCAATCTTGTTGGCATAGATGGAGGGCTCGAGCACGAGGGTGTCGGAAACCACGGAATCCCACATGCCGCGACAATTGGAGTAATAGTAGTAGTCGGCCACCACCTTGATAGGCGTGTCTGTAACGGTGACGTATACCCTTCCTCCGCTGCCCCTTACCGGCGCTTCGGGGAAGGTGCGCCATCTCCCCGTGCCGCCTACGGTAACTCTGCTGTAGTTGACGTATACATCCAGCTCAACGGGAACGGAATCGTTGCTGCAAGCGAAGCGGTTGGAAGAACCAAGGGTAACGTTCAGGATGGTGTCGCGATCGCGTACCGCAACCGTTGCCGCCGTGGGAGCGCTGAAGCAGTTGCCCTTATATTGAATGGCGTAGTAGGTGGTATTCTGCAACTTGGCCGTTATGCTGTCGGGTACGGCATAGGTGAACCTATCGCTACCCATCGGAGCCACGTAAACCGGCTTGGAGGTGTCGGGCGTAGCATACAGACCCAAGAGGGCTCCATTGTAGCCACCCCATACGGTGAGAGTGTCGGCGGGATTGTTGAGGCAGAACGTACCGACGCCCGAAACGCTCAATTGGGGCATAGGCTTCGGCGCGGGTACGGAAATATAGACACTCGCGTCGGAATAGGTGATACAGCCGTTCTTATGCTTAACCGCAGGCCTGTACCAACCCGTTTCCAGATTTCCGAAGTAGCTCGAAGTATCGGTGGTGCTGCCACCGGTTACGCTGTACCACAGCACCGAATCCTGCCGATCCAAGGAAATTCCCAACTGTATGCCGGCCGCATTGAACGAGCAGGGTTCCACGCCATTCACATAGATTTCTTCGACACTGAGGTCAAGCACTTCCTTAACCACGGGCCGGATGGTGTCGTAGTCTACGTAGCCGTTCTCGCATTCGGTCTTGGAGCGGAGCGTGGAACGAAGCACGATATAATCGCCCGGTTGCAGGTCGGGTACCCAACAGGTATTGTAACCGCCCACCACGGCACCCAAATCGGTAACGTTACCCATCTTATCCACCTTACTCCACTTAAAGGCAACATCGTAGAGAGGTTCCCTGTTGCTGGCGCGATATTCGCTCAGAGGACGCCCGCCCAAATACGGCATGGCGGTATAGGCAACGGTGCTGTTGCGGCAAACCAAATCGCCGCCGGTAACCTTCACGTCGAACTTACGTTCCGGACTTACATAAATCTTGGTGGATACACTCTTCTTGCGCGTGTTTTCGCCGCACAGCGCCTTCGTGAGTTCGGAGCGGTCTTCCACAGTGAGGGTGAGCGTGTAGGCACCTTCGTGATACTGGTTCACATTGAAAGTGAGCGTATCGGTGAGCGAGAATACCGGAACACTGTCGATTTCGGGCGAGATAGACCAGCTGTAAGCCAAGTCTTTGTCGTTCAAACCACCGGTAACCAGACCGATGTACATAACATCGTCGCCCATGCAGAGGTGTTGCGGGCCGTAGATTTCAGGAATGAGCACGCAGGTATCGGAGATGCGTACCCTTACGGTACCCTTGGCGCCACAGCCCACACTGTCGATTACGGTAACGGTATAGTAAGTGGTGCGGGTCTGATTGCGCGTGTAGGTGGTGTCGGCGGTGGTGTCGGCCAAGGTAACCGGGAAGCGTCCGCCGGCACGCCAACGATAGGTGAACGGCTCTACCGCCGTGCCTTCAATCACCTTCGTGCCCACCATTGCCGTGCCACCCATGAAGATAGCCGTGTCGGGTGTCATGATGAGTTTCGGCGAAGAGTGAACGAATACAGCCTGCGTATCGGAAGCTTGCAGACGGTTCACACAAGCGTTCACATCGTTGCGCACACGAACCA
>CAMWQD010000170.1 GCA_947176325.1 uncultured Bacteroidales bacterium
GCGCACTTCAAAACCTCGAACAGCTTGCCTATCAACTCAATTCCATACTCCCCAAGGCCATAGCCATACACAACATTTTCGAGGTGCCGCAAGATTTCCACGCCCGTTTTTCCGCCACGTGGCGCACCTATCACTACTATATCCACACCGCCAAGAATCCTTTTTTAGACGATACAAGCTATTATTACCGCACCCCCTTCAACGAGGAGAAGATTCAACAGGCCGCGCAAAGACTTTGCGGCCAACGCGACTTCACGTCTTTTTCCAAACTCCACACCCAAACCGCGCATAATTTCTGTAACCTGCAAAAAGCCGAATTTCTCCGCACGGGGCAGAACCGCTGGATGTTTGTCTTCACCGCCAACCGCTTTCTGCGCAATATGGTACGCGCCATGACGGGCACCCTTCTCGAAGTGGGAACAGGCCGCCGCACCATAGAAGACATAGACACTTTGCTGCAAGCCAAAGACCGGGGCATGGCGGGCAATTCCGTTCCCGCCCACGCACTTTTCCTGCACGAAATCGAATATTTCTAAAGAATTTCCAACCGCTCTTCCCCAAACTTCCTCACGCACATTTCCTCCTGCGCCAGACGCACGGCGAATTCCAATTCGCACCTTTCGCCCGCTTCCTGCCCCAGCACCTGCAATTGCAGGTCTTTCACAATGCGCATCACCTTGTTCATCTCCTCGTAGGAAAAACGCACCTTATGACGCTTCGTCACGATTTTTTCCACAATCTGCGCCTGATTCAAGGCATCGGCGGCAGCGGTCTTATAGGCGTTTATCAAACCCGACACGCCCAACTTGATGCCTCCGAAATAACGCACCACAACCACCAGAATGTCGGTGAGCTTTTGGGAAAGAATCTGCCCGTGGATAGGCCGTCCCGCCGTGCCGGAGGGCTCCCCGTCGTCGTTGGCGCGATACACCTCCTGCCCCGCACCCAGCACATAGGCATAGCAATGGTGCCGCGCATCGTAATATTCCTTGCGCAACGCCTCCACATGCTCCTTGATTTGCGCTTCGGTCTGCACGGGATAGGCGAAAGCCAGAAACTTGCTCCCCTTTTCCTTATACAATCCCTGCGAAGGCTTGGCCAAGGTGAGGTAGGTATCGGACGCAACCTCCTTTTCTACAGACGGATTTTCTTTCTTGCCCTTCGCCATGTCGCCTACTTTCTGTCTACGGGTTTAAAGACATGCACCCATTCGCCCGCATATTCGCGGTTTTCCACCGTTTTCACGGCGGGAAGATGCGGAGCGGCGTAGCCCGTTCCCAAGGTCTTGGGCGAGGAGAACACCCGCGCTTCGTCCCAAAGATTTTGGGTGATGAACGATTGCAGCAACTCGGCGCCCCCCTCCACAATCAGCGAGCCGATATGCCTTTCGTGCAGCACTTGCAGATAAAACGAAAGACGGTCGAGAGGCGGCACCGTGGCGGGAACGCCCACCACTTCCACGTTCTCTTTCCACGGAGCATAGTCCTGCACGCTTTCTTCGCGCACAAAGAGCAAAGACGGTTGCGTGCCGTCCAAGAAGTGAAGCGGTATGCGGGCGGCGGGCGCTTCGGCGGCGTCTTGCCGCAGAAAATCCAAAATCCTGCCGTGCAGATCCAAACTGATGCGCAGCGGCTGACGCGAGGCCGCATAACGGCGGGCGTTGAGCATCGGATTGTCGGAAAGAAGCGTGTCGGTGCCCACCATGATGGCGTCTTCCTGGGCGCGGTAGGCGTGATTGAGCGCATTCAGCAGAGGGCCCGTGATGGCGTAGGGCTGGCCTTTCCTGTCTGTGATGAGACCGTCGGCGGTCTGCGCCCATTTCAGAATCACATAGGGACGTTTCCTCTCCATGTTCAGGAAAAAACGACGCCCAAGTTCGCGCCCCTCCTTTTCCAAAATATGCTCCGCCACTTCCACGCCGGCTTCTTTCAAGATAGCGATGCCGCCCCCGTTCACCTTGGGATTGGGGTCGGTGCAGCACACCGCCACACGCGGAATCTTCATCTCCACGATTTTTTCGGCGCAGGGAGGCGTTTTTCCGTAATGCGCACAAGGCTCAAGCGTCACATACAACGTGCTTTCCCTAAGCAACGCCCGCGCATCCAGTCCCGTTTCGCGCATCAAAGCCCGCGTGGCCGCACATTCGTTCAGCACCGCGTTAATGGCGTTCACCTCGGCATGCGCTTCCCCGCAACGATGGTGAAACCCCTCGCCGATAATCCTGTCGCGGCACACAATCACACACCCCACCATAGGGTTGGGCGAAGCCGCCCCCAAACCCTCCCGGGCCAAGGCAAGCGCCCGGCGCATATACGCCTCATCTACGGGAAAAGCATTCTGCATAACGAAAAATTTTAGGTATAGCCCCAACTCTACAAAGGTACGAATTTATCAGGGCAAGCGCACATCCATATAGACAGGCAGATGATCGCTGTAGCCCCCCAGATATTTCGCCCCGTAGAAAGTCCGCAGCGGCTTAAATCCCAAATACCTCTCGTCTTCCATAAGCAGGAAATCGCGGTCGAAAAGCGAGGCTTTCCCCCTCTCGATGTTCCCGATACGCCCCTGCCCCACGATAATATGGTCTATGGTGCTCCACGTTTCGCGGAACTTATGACTTCCCCCCGCCTTTTGCCCCCTGCGGTCGAGCCCCCAGCTTGGCTGCGCCATGAGGTTCACCCACGGCAGACTGTCGAGCACCGCAAGGGCGGCATCCTCGCTGCCCGTATTCAAATCGCCCATAGCCACCACAAACGCCGCGCTGTCGTTCTGCAACACCTTGTCCATGCAACGCCGCAGAAGCCCCGCCGCATAGGCACGCTTGTGTTCGGTGGCCGTAACGCCTCCGTATTTGGAGGGAAAGTGATTGACGAAAAAATGAAGCGTATCTCCTCCCGACAGGCATACCGCCTTCACATAGAGAATGTCGCGGGTGTGGGAAACCGTGTCGGGCGGCACCGCCACCGCAATCGGAAAGGCGGTATCCACACGCAGCAAATCGCGCCGATAGAGCAGCGCCACGTCGATGCCACGCGGGTCGGGACTCTCGAAATGCACGAAATCGAAATTCAGGAAGCGCAGCGGTGTGCCCAGGCAAAGCTCGCGCAACACAATGGCGTTCTCCACCTCGGCCAAACCCAAGGCCAACAACGGAGCCTCGGCATTGAGGGCGGCCACCACCTTAAAGAGATTGTTGCGTTTGGTGGTGAATTTTGCCGAACCCCACCCCTTCATGCCCGTAGGGGTGAAGTCGTAGTCGTTTTTCAGAGTATCGTGGGTAGGGTGAAAATAGTTTTCGGTATTGTAGAAAGCAATGCGATAGACGGTTGACGCCGATGTGTCGGCAAACTCCGAAGCGCACCCCAAGACACGCCCCGACAGAAAAAACATCACGGAAAGCACACAGCACACGCCCCGCCACAA
>CAMWQD010000171.1 GCA_947176325.1 uncultured Bacteroidales bacterium
CGACGACATGCACCGCCGCATTGCCCGCGAACTGTTCAAGAAAGAAAGCGCATATCCCAATCCCGTGTCGGAAGACGAAGCGTTTGAACTGATGCGGAATTTCCGCTATATCATTCCGCAGGGAAGCCCCATGGCCGGCATCGGCAACAAGTTTCAGATTTCCTCGCTCTCCAACTGCTTTGTGGTGGGCAACAAGGGAAATTCCGACTCCTACGGCGGCATCATGAAAATTGATGAAGAACAGGTGCAACTGATGAAGCGCCGCGGCGGCGTGGGCCACGACCTCTCGCACATCCGCCCCACGGGAAGCCCCGTAAAGAACAGCGCGCTCACCAGCACGGGCATCGTGCCTTTCATGGAACGCTATTCCAACTCCACCCGCGAAGTGGCCCAGGATGGCCGCCGCGGCGCGTTGATGCTCAGCATCAGTATCAAACATCCCGATTCCGAGCGCTTCATCGATGCCAAAATGGAAGAAGGCAAGGTAACGGGCGCCAACGTTTCGGTGAAGATTACCGACGAATTCATGCAGTGCGTGGAAAGCGGCAAGCCTTTCATTCAGCAATATCCCATCGATTCCGACAAGCCTGTATACACCAAGGAAGTGGATGCCCGCAAACTGTGGAACAAAATCATCCACAACGCTTGGAAGAGCGCCGAACCGGGCGTGCTTTTCTGGGATACCATTCTGCGTGAATCGGTGCCCGACTGCTATGCCGACCTCGGTTTCCGCACGGTTTCGACCAACCCCTGCGGCGAAATTCCCCTCTGTCCCTACGACAGCTGCCGCCTTTTGGCCATGAACCTCTACAGCTATGTGGAAAATCCGTTCACGGACAAGGCGCACTTCAACATGGAACTCTTCCGTAAGCACGTGGGTATCGCCCAACGTTTCATGGACGACATCATCGATATGGAGCTCGACCATGTAGACCGCATCTTGGACAAGATAAACGCCGACCCCGAAACCGAAGACGTGAAGCGCACCGAAACCGAGCTTTGGCACAAAATCAAAAACCGCAGCTCGCAAGGCCGCCGCACGGGTTTGGGCATCACCGCCGAGGGCGACATGATGGCCGCCTTGGGCTTGCGCTACGGCAGCAAGGAAGCGACGGAATTTTCGGTGGAGGTGCACAAGAACTTGGCTTTGGCCGCCTACCGCTCGTCGGTGCAGATGGCGAAGGAACGCGGTGCCTTCCCCATTTTCGACGCCAAACGCGAATCGCGCAATCCTTTCATCAACCGTCTGCGCGAAGCCGATAACGAACTCTATCAGGATATGGTGAAATATGGCCGCCGCAACATCGCCCTGCTCACCATAGCGCCCACCGGCAGCGTCAGCATCTGCACACAGACCACCTCGGGCATCGAACCCGCTTTCATGGTGGCCTACAAACGCCGCGTGAAGGTGAACCCCAACGACAAGAACGTGCATGTAGACTACGTGGACGATGTGGGCGACTCGTTTGAGGAACATACCGTGCTTCACCCCAAATTCGTGGAATGGCTCAATGTGAAGGGCTACGATTTGGAAAAGGTGAAAGCGATGAACGAAAAGGAACTGCACGAATTGGTGGAGAAGTCGCCCTATTGGCAAAGCACCTCCAACGATATAGACTGGGTAAGCAAGGTGCAGTTGCAGGGTGCGGTGCAGAAATGGGTGGATCATTCCATCAGCGTTACGGTGAACGTGCCGGCCAATACCAAAGAAGAATTGGTGAGCCAAATCTATACCACGGCATGGCAATGCGGTTGCAAGGGCATGACGATTTATCGCGACGGCTCGCGCTCGGGTGTGTTGATTGCCGACGACAAGAAGAAAAAGGAAGAGGCCGCTCCGGCCAAACTGCCCACCCGTCCCAAGAGCTTGGAAGCCGATGTGGTGCGTTTCCAGAACGACTATACCAAGTGGATTGCCGTAGTGGGTCTTTACGAAGGTCGTCCCTACGAGATTTTCACGGGTACGGCCGAAGATTTCCCGCTTCCCCCTTCGGTTACCAAAGGTTGGGTGGTGCGTGTGAAGGATGAAGAAACCGACACCACCCGCTACGACTTCGAATTTAAGGACAAGGACGGTTACAAGGTGCATTGGGAAGGTCTTTCGCGTACTTTCGACGCCATGTATTGGGACTACGCCATTCTGATTTCGAGCATCCTGCGTCAAGGTTCTTCCCTGCCCATGATTGTGGATTTGATTAGCGGCCTCAAGGTGGGTTCCGACCAAATCAACACGTGGAAAAACGGTGTGGTTCGCGCCCTCAAGAAATACATTCCCGACGGCACGATAGCCGAAAAGGCGCAATGCCCGAGTTGCAAGGAACATTCCTTGGTCTATAAGGAAGGGTGTTTGGTTTGCCTCACCTGCGGCTATTCCAAATGTGGATGATGATGTCGAAAATGAAAAAGGCTGTCCGAATTTCGGACAGCCTTTTTTGTAACCTTTTTTGTATATTTATAGCGGGAAAATCCCATCGGGAGACGCCAGGATACTAACATGAAAAAAAATATCATTATGATACGTAAAACTCTTGCCTTTTTTTCCGCTCTGCTCCTCCTCGGGCAGACGGTTTTTGCCGCGCCTATAGGTGCCGACCGTGCGCGTGAAGCGGCGCAGGCTTTCTATGCGGCTTCGGTTCCTGCCGCCAAATCGCTCGGCGCAACCGATTTCACCTTGGTATATCCTTCCATGCCGAAAGACGCTTCGCAAACCATGCCTTGCTATGTGTTCAACGTGGGCGAGGACAAAGGTTTTTTGGTGATGAGCGGCGATGACGATTTGCAGGCTGTGCTGGGATATTCGTTTCAGGGAACGTTCCGCTCCAAGAATATGCCCGCCAATCTGAAGTGGTGGCTTTCGCACTACGAAAAACAGATTCGTGCCTATCAGGAAGCCGTGGCAAACGGCACTTTGGAAGCCCGCACGCTGGCGGAATCCGCACCTAAAGCGGGTTCGGTGGTAGTGGCCGCCCTGCTCGAGAATTTCAAGGACGGCCCCATTCGTTACGACCAGGAAGCTCCCTATTACAACCTCTGCCCTAATCCTAGCAATAAAAAGGAACCCATGTTAACGGGATGCGTGGCTACGGCTTTGGCGCAGATTGCCCGTTTCTACGAATATCCCTACTACGGACAAGGTACGGCTTCCTGCACCGCCTATATCAGCGATAGAAACCAAAAATCATTTTCGTTGGATTTGAGCAAGTCTACCTACGATTGGAGCAATATGCTCTGCGATTATAGTACAGAGTCGTCCAACGCCACCCAAAAGAAAGCCATCGCCACCTTGATGCGCGACATCGGCTATGCCTGCAATATGGAATATGGCTACTACGAATACGGTAGCGGGGCTTACGATGAAGATGCCTTGGACGGCATGATCAAGCATATGGACTATAACGCC
>CAMWQD010000172.1 GCA_947176325.1 uncultured Bacteroidales bacterium
GCACCAAGCCCAACGCCCCTAACAGAATGGATTTTCCCGCGCCCGTCTCGCCCGTAATCACGCAGAAACCCTTGTCGAAATCCATGTCGAGATGACGGATAAGGGCGTAGTTCTGTATGCGGAGTTTCTTTAACATAAGGGGCTTCTATGGGGCTTTGACAAACTATCGGGCGTTGTTGCCCAAAATCTTCTTGTAGGTGTTTACGTTGGCCGCGTCTATGCTCACCAACAAATCAAAGGCTTTCTGCCGCTCGGTCTGTTCGGCCGGCTGAAAGATATTCACGAGCTCGTCGGCGCGCGACTCCATAAACAACTGTATGCAAGGCAGGTTGGGACGCTTGCGTTTGAGGTCGTCCAATTGGGAGAGCGCCTCGAGAATATTGACCCGCGCCGTGGCAGGGTCGTCGTACATCATGTCCATGCCCAGGCGGAAATAGCGGTAGAGCACCTCGTGAATGGCCTGGTAGTTGGAATTGCTGTAACTCTCCGAAATCCAGTAACGGTTCCGCTCGTTGCGCTCCGACGAGCGCCAGCCCTGATCGGACATCCCCTGCGCCTGCAACACGATATTGTTGGCCTTTTCGTAGAAGACCGAACCGCCCCGGGGCGCGAAGGAATCGAAATAGTTGCCCAATATCAGATAGGCGTAGAACGCCAGCGTGGCCGTGAGATTGGTGCCTATGCTGTTGTCGCTGAATTCAATAGGGTCGTTCTTGACGTAGGAGAACGAAAAATCCTTGTCTACGGTGTTCAGCAGCAGGCTCGTATAGGTGGATTTGAAGACCGGACGGCGCAACTGCACGGTGAGGTAGGCCTTCACCTGCCCGTTGCCGCTGTTGTATTCCTGCACGTCTATCGTCATGGAGCAGGGAATCTTCTCCTGCGGACGGAAATTGAGGTTTGTCCAGCGGCGGCCGTTCATGAATTGGTTGAGCACGGTGGAAAGGGTCTCGAAAACGCTTTTGTCGCCGGAGGTTACCTTGGTGGTGACTATGTTGACTTTGCAGTCCAATTCCTGCGCCTTGCCGAAAGGTGTGAGAACGAAGAGGAAAGCGAGGGTGAGAAGGGCTGTGATTCTTTTCATTTCGTCAATTTCGTTTCGATGTAGTCGGCGATGCGGGCGGCCACCTCCTCCTTGCCCTGCAACTCCTGCTGCGCCATGTCGCCCTCGCGTCCGAGCAGGCAGACGCGGTTGGTGGGTGTGCCGAAGCCCGCTCCGGCGTCGCGGAGGCTGTTGAGCACGATAAGGTCGGCGTTCTTGGCCTTGAGCTTGGTTTGGGCGTTGGCGATTTCGTTCTCGGTTTCGAGGGCGAAGCCCGCCAGATATTGGTGGGGGCGTTTGTGCCGCCCCAATTCCTTGAGGATGTCGTGTGTGCGTATGAGCTTGAGGTTCAGGTCGGCATCCGTTTTCTTGATTTTCTGCGGAGAGGCGGTTTCGGGCGTGTAGTCGGCCACCGCCGCCGAGAGGATGCCTATATCGGCTTTCGGCCACAATTCCATGCAGGCCTCATACATCTGCAAGGCCGAAGAAACTTGGATGGTTTCGAAAGGTTCCGCCTTGGGACGGGCGGACATGGGGCCGCAGACCAAATGCACTTTCGCGCCCCGTCTTTGCAATTCGTCGGCGATGCAGCAGCCCATGAGCCCCGTGGAGGGGTTCGACAGGAAACGCACCGGATCCAAGGCCTCCTGCGTGGGGCCCGCCGTCAGAAGCACGTGTTTGCCGTTGAGCGCGCTCTCTTCAAAACCGCTTTCGAAAAACACCTTCAGAAAATGACGCAGGATTTCTTCAGGCTCGGGCATTCTGCCCTCGCCTTGCGTGCCGCAAGCCAGAAAACCGCTTGCGGGAGGCATCACCGCCACGCCCCACGCCCGCAATTTATCGAGATTCTCTTGGGTGGCGGGATGACGGTACATGCCGCTGTTCATGGCCGGCACCACCAGCGTCTTTTTGCCATAGGCGTTGAAGAGCGTGGTGAGGGCGTTGTCGGCGATACCGTGGGCGAATTTGGCCAACGTATTGGCCGTGGCGGGCGCCACAAGTAAAAAATCCGCCCACTCGGCATAGCTGATGTGGGCGGTGGAAAATTCGTTCTCGCGGGCAAACATATCGCTGTAAAGCCTGTTCTGCGAGAGAGTCTCCACGCTCAGAGGCGTAACGAACTCCAAGGCGGCCGGGGTGCAGACACACCGCACTTCCGCCCCCTCCTTTTTGAGCAGACGTATGAGCGACAAAGACTTATAGGCGGCAATCCCGCCACAAAGCCCCAGAAGGATGCGTTTGCCTTTCAACAACATCACGAAAGACTAAAGGTCGGATTCTTCTTTTTCGGGACGTTTGAAGCAAAGCGAACCGTTGAGCAATTCCTGCGTGGCAATCAAGGTGGCCTTGGGCAGTTGCTCGTAGTAGCGGGCCAATTCTATCTGTTCGCGGTTTTCGTAGATTTCGTCCACCCCGTCGGCCACCGCCGCCTGTTGCTGCGCCGAAAATTCGGAGATTTTGTTGACAAGTTCCTGACGCAAGGCCGAGGAAATCTGATTGGCACGTTTGGAAAGATCCACCACCGTTTCGTAGAGGTTGCCGGTCTGCTTGTCAAACTCGTTCATGTCGCGGGTAATCGCTTCGTGGGCCGATTTGATTTTCTTAAAATCCATAGCACTTTTTATTATTGCGCGTATTATTGCGCGCAAAGATACGAAAAGTCGAGCGCAAAGCCAACTGAAAGCTTGCTTTCAAATTGGCTCTGCCGAGACGAAGTATCTTCAACGAAGTTAAAAGTACAAAAAAGACAAGCGAAAAAAAAGGGGCTGCACAACGTGCAGCCCCTTTCCTTTATCGTCCTTACCAAAATTATTCGGCGGGAACTTCGGCGGGAACTTCAGCGGCTTCTACCACTTCGGTTTCGGCTACAACGCCTTCGCCTTCTTCTACTACTTCAACGGCTTCTTCGTTGGCAACGCAGGTTTCGGCAGTCTTGTTGCATTTGCAACCTACGAAAGCGAACGAAACCAAAGCGCTCAAAAGAATGATCTTTTTCATGGTGGTTTGTTTTTGTAAGGTTTATCTAATTGTTTCTATTGCATTTTCAAAAGCCCGAAAAACATTTTTTCCGCTCCTCGGACGAGAAAACGGCGCAAAGATACTTCTTTTTTCGTTATCAACAAGTTTTGTACAAAAAATTTCTTTTCCTCTGCCTCCTATCGCCAACACAGCCCCACGGCGATACGGATGCCCACCGAGAGACTGTGCAGGGAAAGCGGTGTTCCCGAGGCCGTTACCAGGCCGCTGTTCGAATGCAGGCAGCCCGAAACCGAAGCGTCGTAGATTATCGGATAGACCGGCTCGCCCTCCGTGCCTTTGTGAATGTTCCGCAGGCCGTAGTCGGCAAAGATGCCCGC
>CAMWQD010000173.1 GCA_947176325.1 uncultured Bacteroidales bacterium
TGTCCTTGACGCGGTTATAGTAGTAGTCGGCCTTGATTTCGAAGCGGTGGAAAACTCCTTTCTTGCGTTCTATCTCGTAGACCACGCCCACATCGTGCTGCACGGCCAATTCGGGCTTGAGATAGGCGTTTCCCATATCGGTGTAGTAGAGGTCGTTGAAGGTGGGATAGCGGTAGGCCTGCTTGTAGAAGGCGTTGAAAGTGAGGCCGATTTTTTTGAAAGGCTGATAGGAAACGAAGACGCCCGGCGTAACCTTGTATTTATGGGGAACCTCATCCCGCCCGCGCGATTCCTCATTGATGAACGTACCCAAGACCGACGCCTGCAACTTCACGTGGTCGAAAAGGTTCATCGCCGTGGCCGCCGCCAGCCAATGGGAATTGCGGCTCACGTTTATGTATTCTTCCATGCCGTTCCACTGGAAATCGTAGGCCAGCGACACGTCCCACCACCTGAAGATTTCCACCTTGTTGGCCACCGAAGCATAGACTTCGCGCTGCACGTAGATGTTGTCCACGTGAACAAGCTTGTCGTCGTTGTTCACATAGTGCGTGTAGTCGTAGGCATATTTGGCGTTGAAACGCATCTGCCAGCGTCCGAAAAACTCGTCCTGCAAAGAGGCCTGCACGAAACTGTTTCTGTCCCAAAGCCGTTCCCCGCGCCGCCATACATTGTTGACGATGGCCCCCGGTATGCCGCGCTCGGAATTGTAGTGATAGGCCTGAAAGCGCCAGAAACCCGTGGAGGAATAGTAATGATTCAAACCCGCTTCCACGCGCACGGCATTGATGTCGCCGTTCTGCCGCACGGCGGTGGTGTCGTAGGCCACCTGCCCCGAGGGGGTGACGCGACGGTAGCGGAACTTATATTTGCCGTTGGAACTGAGCACTTCGGCGTTCATGGTCACATTCACCTTCTCGCTCAGCTTATATTCCATAAGAAGCGAGGGATTGACAAGGAAGAACGAGCCGGCCTTCATCGAGGCCCGCATATTGAAGCGCTTGGTGCTGTCGAAGCGCGGACGGCGGCTGTTGAGATAGACGCTGCCCGAAGAACCGAACTCGCGCGCGCTTTGCAGAATGTCGCTTTTCTGCCCGTTGTAGAGCGCAATTTCGTCTATGTTCTCCAACGAGAACTTGCCCAAGTCTATCTGCCCGTTCTGCGCATTCCCCAACTGTATGCCGTTGTAGTAGACCCCGGTCTGATTGGTGCCCATGCTGCGGATATTGACGGTCTTGATGCCGCCCACTCCGCCGTAGTCTTTAATCTGCACACCCGAAAAGAAACGGATGGCATCGGCCACCGAAAGGCTGTTGAGACGCTCCAGCACGGCGCCTTCCAATTTTTGGGGCGCGATGATTTCCTTGGAGGGCGCTTTGATAACCACCTCGTTGAGATAGTAGTAACTGCTGATAGTATCCTCGTCGGCGGGAACGGCAACGGCAGACACAGGGCCTGCGACGGCAGACACAGGGCCGCAAAAAGCCTTTGCCGGCATGGTCATGGCCAGCGCGAGCCAACAGAAAAATAATATCGCTTTACGTTTTCGCAACATGGGGTGCCTTGTTTTTTGGCTTTTCGCCCCATGCAGACTAAAAAGACTCTTCGAGAAAGGAGCGCGGAAACTCCTACATGCCTGCCTCTAATCCCCAAGGCAAAACACACCCGACATCTTTTGGCTAGTCTCCTGACTTATCTCTCCCCCGGACGCCTTCCCATACCTCGGTTCGGTACAGTGACTTATTGTCCGGCTTCTTCGAGAATCACAGTAGAGGGCACTGTCACGGAATTTCACCGTGTTCCTAAATTATCGGCGCGGCTGCGAAGTTTCTTGAACACCGCATTCACCGCTTTCCGACCAAAAAGCCGCGGCAAAGATACAGTTTTTTCGGAAACCGGTTTTTCCTTGCAATTTCGTATGTTTGTGGGGATAAATTTTAAGACTATGCGAGTGAAATATATGATGATTTGGTGTGGGGTGATGATGTGCGGCTTGGCTTTCGCGCAAAGGGTGACTTTTGCGCAAAAGGAACTCAACGACTTTGCGAATCGTTTGGGCGAGATTGCCGCCGACAGGCCGGAATGCCTCACGTGGGCGGTGACGGAATACGAGAAGGCGTTTGCGGGGAAGCGGGCGGGCCTGTGCGATTCGGCCTACTTGCTTCTCGAAGATTTTGCGGCTTTCGGCATCGATTTGGTGAGCTTCAACCTGCCTTTGTCGCAGGAATCGGGAGAGGCGGGCGAGAAATACCGTCGCCATTTGGAGAAGAATTATTTTAAAATCATCAGGTCTGAGAGCGGTTTGCAGGCGGAGGCGGATTTGTTTGCGTTGCAAAGTCGGCTCCGGCCTTTTTTGAGCCCCGAGACGTTTGAATTTTTGCAGGGGGTGGAAGCGGAGAAACAGAAGAACACGGCGCGTCTCTCGCCGAAAGAGTTGGCCGAGGGGGCGTGTTTTTGGGAAGATTTTGTGACAAAATATCCGTTGAATGTCTTTGCAAGCGAGGCGCACGACCGTCGCGACGCTTATTTGGACGCGTTGATTTTCGGCAACGAGGCGTTTCCTTTATTCGACGACAACGGGAAGATGAATGCGGATTACCGCAAGGTGTTGCAGGGCTTGGAAAAGGAGTTTCAGCAGGGCAAGAGGGCTTCCAAAACGCATCAGGTGGCGCATAAGTTTTGGGAAATCCTTTCGCACAACAACTTCACCGACGGCCCCGACATCTGGCTGTTTACGTTTTAGAAAGATTACCAGTGGAGGGCGTCGGGGGTGAACCAGTCGCCGCGCACGCGCATCACCTGCTCCATCACATCCCTCACGCAGCCTTCCCCACCCTTGCGCGCCGACACATAATCGGCAATCTCGAGGATTTCCGTGGCCGCATCGGCCGGACAAGCCGATACGCCGGCCATCTTCATCACTTCGTAATCGGGAATGTCGTCGCCCATATACAGAACTTCCTCGGGTTTCACGCCCTTGCGCTCCAAATAGGCCTCGAAAACTTCTTTCTTATACGACACCTGCGTATAGACGTCCGTGACGCCCAAATGCGCCATACGCTCGCGGATGCACTCGCCCGTGCCGCCCGAAATCACGGCGATGTTATAGCCTTTGCGCAATGCGTGGTGCAGGGCGTATCCGTCCTTTACATTCGTGCAGCGGATTTGATCCTGCCGGTTCAACAGCCATACGTGTCCGTCGGTCATTACGCCGTCAAAGTCGAAGATAAATGTATTTATCTTCGGCATTTTCACTTTATAGTTCGCCATATTGATTGTCGGTTTTGATTTGCGGTGGATTTTGTATTAATTTAGAGGAGAGGAGGCGGTAGAGGTCGAGGTAGCGGGGGGCGTGGGCGGAGAGGTAGGTTT
>CAMWQD010000174.1 GCA_947176325.1 uncultured Bacteroidales bacterium
TGCAAAGAAACTACTTTTGTGAGTTTGGATTCTGGTCAGGGGGATGGCTTGGCGGCTTAGTGTTGAGGCGGCTCCGTGGCTTGGACTAAAGTACCCTTGGACTGAAGCGGCCTCCAAGTGCTCCTTGGATTAAAGGCGAAAGGATTAAGAAATAATTAATTATTAACATAAAATAAATTACCCTTATGGCATCCATTAAGGTTTTGACCGTGAACCCCGGTTCCACTTCCACGAAAATTGCTGTTTTTGTGGACGAACAGAATGTTTTTCAGAAGAACATCAAGCACAGTGCCGAAGAGTTGGCTCCGTTTGAAAAGATTTCCGACCAGTTCGGTTTTCGTCGTGATATGATTCTGAATGTGTTGAAGGATGAAGCCAAGATGGATATCACCGAATTCGACTATATCGTGGGGCGCGGTGGTTTGATAAAGCCGGTTGAATCGGGTATTTATGAGGTGAACGAGGCTTTGAAGCAGGACTTGATTGCCGGTGTTTCGGGGCAGCACGCCAGCAACTTGGGCGGTTTGATTGCCGCCGATTTGGCCAAGATGACGAACGGAAAGGCCAAGGCTTATATCGCCGACCCTGTGGTGGTGGACGAGTTGGATGAGTTGGCGCGTTTGAGCGGTCACCCCGCTTTCCCGAAGATTTCCATTTTCCACGCCTTGAATCAGAAGGCTATCGCCCGTACCTACGCCAAGGAACACGGCAAGAAATACGAAGACTTGAACCTTATCGTGGTGCATTTGGGCGGTGGCATCAGCGTGGGTGCGCACAGCAAGGGTAGGGTGATTGATGTGGAGAACTGTCTGGACGGAAACGGGCCTTTCTCGCCCGAACGCACGGGCAGCCTTCCGGTGCGTGCGTTGGTGGACGCTTGCTTCAGCGGCAAGTACACGCAGGCGCAGTTGCACAAGATGATTTGCGGACAGGGCGGTTTCGTGGCCTATCTGGGAACCAACGATGCCTATGAGGTGGAACAGCGTGTAAAGGCCGGCGACAAGAAGGCGGCTTTGGTGGAACAGGCTATGATTTATCAGATTGCCAAGGAAGTAGGCGGTGAAGCCACCGTATTGAAAGGTCAGGTGGACGCCATTCTGGTGACCGGCGGTATCGCCCGCGGCAAGGATTTTGTGGAAGATCTCAAGAAACGTATCGCCTTTATCGCTCCCGTGTTCGTTTATCCGGGCGAAGACGAGATGAAAGCGTTGGCGATGAACGCCTATATGTTGCATAGAGGCGAAATTGAGGTGAAGAAATATATGTAGGATTGTAAGCAGCAGATTATGATAGCCGAGCAGTTATTCAAACCGAAATCGATTGTGGTGGTGGGGGCGTCGGACGACACCTCCAAACCCGGTGGAAAAATCGTGAAACATATTGTGGAAGGCGGGTTCGAAGGGCCTGTCTATACCGTCAATCCCAAGGCCGACACCATTCAGGGATTGCCGTGCTACCGCAATGTGCGCGATTTGCCTCAGGTAGATTTAGCGGTGATTGCTGTGGCCGCCAAGTTCGCGCCCGAAGCGGTGCAGGTGTTGACCGAAGAAAAGAACACCAAGGCGGTGGTTATCATTTCGGCGGGTTTCGGCGAAGAGGGGCATGAGGGCAAGGTGCTGGAAGACCAAATCGTGCAGTATTGCAACAAGGCGGGTGCCGCCCTGATTGGCCCCAACTGCACCGGCATGCTCACCAAGCATCATCACAGTATCTTTTCCACGCCTATTCCCGAATACGACCCGCAGGGCTGCGACTTCATCACCGGCAGCGGGGCTACGGGCGTGTTCATCCTCGAATCGGCGATACCGGCGGGCCTGCGCTTCGCCAACATCTTCGCCGTGGGCAACTCCGCGCAGTTGGGCGTGGAGGAGATTCTGGAACACTTGGACGAAACTTTCGACCCCGAGACGAGTTCGCACGTCAAGCTGCTGTATATCGAAAACATCCGCAATCCGCAGAAACTGCTCAAGCACGCCCGCTCGCTCATCAACAAGGGCTGCCGTATCGCGGCGGTGAAAGCCGGTTCTTCCGAAGCCGGAAGCCGCGCCGCCTCCTCGCATACGGGAGCTTTGGCTTCTTCGGACGTGGCGGTGGACGCCCTTTTCCGCAAGGCGGGCATCGTGCGCTGCTATGGCCGTCAGGATTTGATGACGGTGGCTTCCATTTTCCAGTTGCCCGAACTGAAGGGCAAGAACATCGCCATCATTACCCATGCCGGCGGGCCGGCGGTGATGCTTACCGACGCGCTTTCCAAAGCCGGTCTGAATATTCCCAAGATTGCCCCCGAAAAGGCGCAGAGCCTCAAGGAAAAGCTTTTTGCGGGTTCCTCGGTGGCCAATCCCATTGACTTTCTCGCCACGGGAACGGCCGAACACCTCGGTCTTATCATCGACGCCTGCAACAACGACTTCGACGAAATAGACGCCATGGTGGTGATTTTCGGCACGCCCGGCCTGGTGCGCATCTTCGATGTATACCGCTTGCTGGACGAAAAGATGAAGAACTCCAAGAAGCCCATTTATCCCGTGCTTCCCGCCGTGGTTACGGCCAAGGAGGAGATTGATGAATTCTTGGGCAAGAACCACGTGAATTTCGCCGACGAGGTGATTTTCGGCTCCGCCTTGGGACGTGTCTATTATACGCCCAAGCCCGAAGACGACCGCATCAGCCTCGACGGGGTGGACAAGGCCGCTATCCGCAAGGTGATAGAGCGGAATCCCAACGGCTATCTCGCTCCCGACCAAATACAGATTCTCTTGGATTCCTGCGGCGTTCCCCGTGCCGGAGAAGCGGTGGTGACCACCGCCGAAGACGCGGTTTCTTCCGCCGAAAAGTTGGGTTATCCCTTGGTGATGAAGGTGGTGGGCCCCGTGCATAAGTCGGATGTGGGCGGCGTGGTGCTCAACGTGAAGGATGCCGCCACGGTTCGCGCCGAGTTCGAGCGTATGATTAAAATTAAGGATACCACGGCCATTCTGATGCAGCCCATGCTTTCGGGCATGGAAATCTTTGCCGGCGTGAAGTACGAACCCAAGTTCGGCCATATGATTCTGTGCGGTTTGGGCGGTATCTTCATCGAGGTGCTCAAGGATGTCAAGTCGGGATTGGCGCCCATTACCGCGGCCACGGCCAAGACCATGATAGAGGGGCTGAAGGGCTACAAGATGCTGCAAGGGGTGCGCGGTCAGGAAGGCGTGAACATCGAGGCTTTCGCCAAGGTGGTGGAATCGCTTTCCAAATTGGTGGCGGTGGCTCCCGAAATTCAGGAAATGGATATCAACCCGCTTTTGGGCAATGCCAAAGGCGTGGTGGCGGTGGATGCCCGTATCCGTATCGA
>CAMWQD010000175.1 GCA_947176325.1 uncultured Bacteroidales bacterium
GTTGTTTATTCAAAATAATAAGCCCAAAAAAGGCCGACAAAGATACGAAATTCATCTGTCATAGTCCAAGTAAACAAATAAATTTGGCTTTGCTCTCTACTTTTTATACCTTTACAGATTTATGTGTATTCTGCAACGGACAGAATTTATGAAAAACAATATTCGCAGTCTTATTCTTGCCTGCGCCTTGTTTTGGGGTGCCCATGCGGCATTTGCCCAGAGCAACCAGGCCGTTGATGTCTTCAATCAGACCATTTGCCGGGGTGTTTCGGTGAACCTGAACGGTACGCTCTATAAACTGAACGGGGGGTATAAGGTTACTTCCGTTACGGCGGACAACCTGCCCGGCAAGGAATTGGTGAACGAACCTCGGGTTACTCCGCAGCAGACCACCGTCTATACGATAAAGAGCGCCACGCTCGCCGGGGCCGCCCAGCCGGATGCCAAGGTGACGGTGACCGTGCATAACCGGCCGACCCTCTCCATAGAGTTTGTCAACGAGAGTACGGTGGTGTCGGACGGCATGGTCTGCGAGGGCGCCGGCTTGCAGTTTCGGGTGAAGGCGTCGGGCAATCTCAACGGAAATCCCGTAACGTGGTATGTATCATCCTTGGAACAGCCTGTATCGGGCAATCAACTTAACTTTACGGCAGAGAGAACCTGCGAAGTGACGGCGCTTGCCAACAACGGCTATTGTCCGATTACCGACACCACTATCCGCGTGCGGGTCTTTACGCCTCCCACTCCCGGCGATGTGGATGTGGTATGGAATACCGAGTTGAAGGGGACTTTTTGCCAAAGTTGCGGTTTCTTTCCCGATTTGAGGGATATTCTGAAGTCGGGCGACGATGAAGTGGTTTATGCGAATTCCACCATCGAGTGGGCGGACGGAGGCGGCACCAACGAGAAAACCTTGTCGGCGGGCGGGAATGTGCTTAAGGTCAGAATCCATTATGAGGTGAGACGGCACAACCGTTGCGGCGATGTCTCCATGCAATACGATACGGTGGTGGATTTGCGCTTGTCGGGCGTTAAGGATTGCAAACCCGAAATTTCTTCTTCCTACGTTACCGTAAGACCCTGCGAATCCGCCCGCATCACGTTGACGAACCGTTATGCGGGGACGCTTCAACTCAATGGAAACGGTGCCGTGGCGCCCACAATGGAAGATTTGTCGGCCAGTCCGGTGGCAGGGGAGTGGTCGGTGACGCGCACGGGCCCGATATCGCAAACAGGCAATGAGCTTTATAATTGGGAGGTGCTGTTGCAGAAATATACGGCTCCCAAGGCGTGGGCGGGCTTCAAGGTGTCGGGAACGGCCAAGTTGAGTTGTCCCTACAGCAAGACCGAGACGGTAAAGACCGTGAACTATTCCATGAACGTGTCCGTAAGGTTGGACACTTCGTATCTGTCGGCGAAATTCGACTACTGCCCGAGTCAGGAAGGTACGTTGGAAGTGAGCGTTCCGGAACAGATAAGCGGGGCGAATCCGGCGGTTACCTTAAACAGTTTGAGTTTTCTGCAACCGGCGGGTGTAGAGGGTCGTTTCAATCTTTATGAATCGAAAACTTCAAGCTACAAGTACATAACAAAGGTGCCCGTCAGCGGAAGCAATGTGGCGGATTACCTGCCGCTCACGGTCACGGCAGTTTATGATGTGAAGGTGGTGAAAGGGAACCTGAATTGCCAATTCCGGCAGACGGAAGAGAAGAAAGTGGAAAGCACTCCCCGGACCGACTGTGATATTTCTTTCGGTCTGCCCAATACCCAAACCTGTATCGGGGTTCCCAAAACCCTGATTATTTCCGGAGGTTCGGGAGGAAACAACATAGAGGTGACGAATATCACCATCGACGATAAAGGCTCTTTGGCTATCAAGGTGGATCCTTTCCAGGCGATAAGCAACGGGGGAAAACTGACTTTCTATCCTTATTATGCAGGCGCGCCAGGGATAGCGACCAAGACGGACACGATAACCGCCACAGCCACGTATAAGATGAACGGGTCGACGCAGGCGTTGCAGTGGACCAAACAGTTCGAGGTGAAGGTGAAGGCTTGTGTGCCCGAACTCAGATCCTACGGCTCCGATTGTTCGAAATGTCTTAATTGTCCGGGAACGAAGGGCCGAATGGTTATTGATTTTGTAAAGGAACAGATAACCACCGACATGGAAAAATGTCGTGTGAATTGGAATACGGAACCCCCTACGACTCTTACGGAGAACAAGTGGAACACGGCGGACGGAATCTCTAAAAATGTAACCGCTGTCTACTATACGGACACGAGATTAGGGGATATTTCGATTGTCTATAACGAAGGAGATTCTATCTATACCCGCAAGGTGGCACAGTTGAATGGAGGAACTAAACTTCAGGACTTCAAGGTGGATCCGGCTTGCGCACCGCAGGTGAAACCCGATCAGGACACATGCTGTCTGAAAGATGAGATAGAGGCCGATATCATCAACGGAAACACAAGCGTCGTAGATAAGAAACAACGTAGCCAATTCTCGCAGTTGATATGGGATCCTTCCGTCATCCAATATGTGGCGGAATCTTCCCGCAATCTCACCGCCGAACAGAATCTGCAAGGCGGCAACAAAGGCTACCGCGTCCGTGTGATAGCCTACGAGGCGGGTGTTTATCCTTTCCAAGTAGTATCGAAAGTGGGCGACACGGTCCTCACCTATGCCGATACGCTTCGTCTTTCCGTATTCGGGCGGCCCCGCGCCTTTATCCAAGACACGGTCTATGCCTGCTTGGAGCAGAATCTGAATTTGGGAAAATATGTGGACAACACCATGGTGAAGAAGATAGGCAGTTCCGTGCCTTCCGATTTGCAGCATTATGTTCCCAATACCGAAGATCCGCAGACTATCTATGCGTATCAGATTGAAATGTCGGGCAAGTGTCTTTCGTTGGCTCCCTCCAATATTTTGGCGAAAGATTCCATGGTGGTGATTGCCGCGCCGAGTGTCTATATCAGTACGATAAATGCCGAGGAACATTGCCCCGGCGATGTCTTCAATCTGCAGGCTCCCACCAACGGCACCACCGTGTGGTATAAGCAGAAGAAATACCCCACGGGCGGCTACGGGGCGCGCGAATTGGTGGTGAGCGGCTGGCCGGGCAACAAGGATTTTCAACTGACAATGGGGCCCGATACGGTGCTCTATACGATAGAGGCCCGCACGGCCTGTCCCGACAATGGCGAAGCTTCGGTTTCGTTCCGTGTCAGCCCGAAACCGGGGCCTAAAATCAGTATTCGCGACACTTTCGCCTGCGGTTCCGAAACCGTGACGCTGAAAGCCGATTACGATG
>CAMWQD010000176.1 GCA_947176325.1 uncultured Bacteroidales bacterium
CATATATCATACCAAATTTGAAAAAACTGATAGATAAGCCTCTTCCTAAATCGGAAGAGAATACTATTATTGCTGTAGAATCTGACAGTATCACAAGAAGAACACCAGAAGGGAATACAGATAAGATTAGCATTGATACTTTCCGGTTGGCGTATGATGCACTAATTAAACGAGGCTATGTTACAAGAATGTACATTAAGGCTGAAGATCCAAATCAATATTCTTCCTCTGTTGTTATTGTACTACTTGAAAATGCACTTCCTTTTGTAAAGAAACTTAATACCCCTCTTATTCGGTTAAAACTGAAATAGAGTGCCAAGCTATAACGAAGTAAATTGCCATTCAAAATATTTATTGCCGCTAAAAACCTAGAATTTGCCAACTTTCCTCCTATTTTGTTACAAATTTTCATCGTTTTTGCTCCTATTTTGTTACAAATTTTCATCAGTTTTGCTCCTATTTTGTTACAAAATTATTATCTTTGCAACGGATAATAAGCACTTTAATTATGTTTGAGAGGTCTGCTGTCGATTGGTTACGGGAATGGAGGCAACGCCCGAATCATAAACCCTTGGTTCTGCGGGGTGCGCGCCAAGTGGGGAAAACCACCTTGGTCAATGCGTTTGCCAAGGACTATGAGGTGTATCTTACCTTGAACCTCGAAAAGAGTACCGACAGGCAATTGTTCGAATCCGATTTGTCGATAGATGAAATAGTAACGTCTATCTATCTGCTCAATGGAAAGGCACGTAGGGATGTTTCCACTTTGTTGTTTATCGATGAGATACAGAATTCGCCCAAGGCGGTGGCCTTGTTGCGCTATTTCTACGAAGAAGTTTCGGGCATAGATGTGATTGCCGCCGGTTCCTTGCTTGAAAATCTTATCGACAAGCATATCTCTTTTCCGGTTGGACGTGTGGAGTATATGGCGGTGCGCCCTTGCTCGTTCTATGAATTTTTAGGAGCATTAGGACATCACGAACTGCAACAGGCGCAGAAACAAGGCAAGATACCGCTTCCCTTGCATTCCCAAGTCATGCATCTGTTCCGTGTCTTCACCCTTGTTGGCGGGATGCCCGAAATAGTGAGCCATTATGCCGAACATCAAGATATAGTGGCTCTTAGGCATATTTATGAATCTCTTTTGACCGGCTATCGGGATGACGTTGAGAAATATGCGGACAACAGCATGCGGAATATCATACGGCATATCCTGAATGTGGGTTGGGTATATGCGGCACAAAGAATTACTTTCTCAAACTTCGGAAATTCCCTCTATCGCTCCAGAGATATGGGAGAGGCTTTCCGCACGCTCGAAAAGACTATGTTGTTGGAATTGGCCTACCCGGTTTCCCTAACGGAGCTGCCTTTGCTTCCCGAACCCAAGCGGGCACCCAAATTATTGTGGCTGGATACAGGATTGGTGAATTATGTGGGAGGAATACAGAAGGAATTGTCGGCGGCTTCGGATATAAGTGATGTTTGGGTGGGGCGCATTGCGGAACAAATCGTAGGGCAGGAATTATTAGGGAGTGATAATGTCTTTTCCCACAGACGGTATTTTTGGGTAAACGGAACCGGTTCAGAAGCCGAAGTGGATTTTGTGTTTCAAATGGAAGATAGGCTTATTCCGATAGAAGTGAAATCCGGAAACAACGCCCATTTACGTTCCTTGCATCGTTTTATGGACAAGGCACCCCATGATATAGCCGTGCGTTTTTGGGCGGAACCGTTTTCGGTGGATAGTGTCACCACACCTTCAGGAAAATCATTCCGCTTATTCAATCTACCGTATTACTACGCTGGCAGTTTAGAAACGCTCTTGCGGGGATAAAAAAAGCCTTCCGCACTTTCGCGCGGAAGGCTTTTTTTTACGGCGCTTTGGGAGAGCGTGCTCTCCGTTCCGTTTACCGGCAGCATTGCAGGTTGCGGTCGCCGTAGGCGTCGTCCACCTTGCCGACCGTGGGCCAATACTTGTCGTCGTGGGGCAGCGGGAACGCCGCTTTCTGACGCGAGTAGGGATATTTCCATTCGTCGGCGCACACCATGAATTGCGTGTGGGGCGCGTTCTTGATTACGTTGTTCTCGCGATCGGCCTTGCCGTCTTCAATCTCCTTGATTTCGGCACGGATGGCGATGAAAGCGTCCACCAGACGATCCAGCTCGGCGAGCGGTTCGCTTTCGGTGGGTTCCACCATCAAGGTGCCGTGAACGGGGAACGCCACGGTGGGAGCGTGGAAACCGTAGTCCATCAATCGCTTGGCGATATCGCCCACCTGCACGTTGGCGCTCATGAGGAATTGGTTGCAGTCCAAAATCATTTCGTGCGCGTTCATGCCTTGCTTGCCCGTGTAGAAAATCTTGTAGTGATCCTTGAGGCGGGCGCGCAGATAGTTGGCGTTCAGAATGGCGTAGACCGTGGCCAAGGTGAGGCCTTCGGCACCCAGCATACGGATGTAGCCGTAGGTGATGGAGAGCAGGAAGGCGCTTCCGAAAGGCGAGGAGGCCACCGCGGGGCGGCCCGTATGGCTCACGGGAACCATGCTGTGGTCGGGCAGATAGGCCGCCAGGTGCTTGGCCACGCAGATAGGCCCTACACCCGGGCCGCCCCCGCCGTGAGGCATGGCGAAAGTCTTGTGCAGGTTGAGGTGACAAACGTCGGCACCCATGTGGCCGGGCGAGGTCAGACCCACCTGCGCGTTCATGTTCGCGCCGTCCATATACACCTGTGCGCCGCAACCGTGCACCGCGTTGATGATTTCCAACACCGCTTCCTCAAACACGCCGTGCGTGGAGGGATAGGTAATCATGAGGCAGGAAATCTGCTTGCCGTATTGTTCAATCTTGGCCTTGAGGTCGTTCACGTCGATTTCGCCTTCGGGCGTGGAGGCAACCACCACCACTTTCAGACCGGCCATAGCCGCCGAAGCGGGGTTGGTGCCGTGCGCCGAAGCGGGAATGAGGCAGATGTCGCGCGAAGCTTCACCCTGCGCCTCCTGATAGGCACGGATAACCGAAAGACCCGTGTATTCGCCCGCCGCTCCCGAATTCGGCTGGAAGCAAACCTTGCTGAAGCCGGTAATTTCGCAGAGGTCTTTTTCAAGACGGTCTATCATGATATGATAGCCTTGCGCTTGGTTGGCGGGAACAAAGGGGTGAATGTTGGCGAAACCGGGAATGCTCAGACCCATCATTTCGGCCGCGGCGTTGAGTTTCATGGTGCAGGAACCCAGCGGAATCATGGCGCGGTTGAGCGAAAGGTCTTTTTCTTCGA
>CAMWQD010000177.1 GCA_947176325.1 uncultured Bacteroidales bacterium
CATGCCTGTCACGCATGGGGTCGCGAGTTCGAGTCTCGTCCGGACCGCCAACAAAGGGAGTTCAAAGCTCCCTTTTTTCGTTTAATCTCATTCCCTAAAAAATGAAGAAGACAGCTTTGATTACCGGCGCCACTTCGGGCATAGGACGTGCCATAGCGGGCCGTTTGGCGAAAGAAGGATACCGGCTTGTGATAACCGGCCGCCGCCGCGAAAGATTGGAAGAAATAAGCAAGGAGCTTTCCGCCGTCACGGAGGTGCTGCCGTTGGTGTTCGACGTGCGCCGCCTCGAAGAAGTGGAGAAATTCTTAGGCCATCTTCCCGCGCAATGGCAGGAAATAGATGTTTTGGTGAACAATGCCGGTCTGGCGGCGGGGCTCGAGCCTTTGCAGTCGGGGCTGATAGACGATTGGGAAAGGATGATAGACACCAATGTGAAGGGGCTGTTGTATGTGAGCCGCACGATTCTTCCCGGCATGATAGCCCGTTGCAAGGGGCATGTGTTCAATCTCGGCTCCATTGCGGGCAAGGAAACCTATATGAACGGCAATGTCTACTGCGCCACCAAGCACGCCGTGGACTCGCTCTCCAAATCCATGCGTATGGAATGCCTGCCCTACGGCATCAAGGTGACGCAGATTTGCCCGGGGGCGGTGGAAACCGAATTCTCAAACGTGCGCTTTCATGGTGACGATGAGCGGGCGGCCAATGTCTACAAGGGCTTCACGCCGCTCAAAGGCGAAGATATAGCCGACTTGGTGGCCTACTGCCTGAACCTCCCCTCTCATGTCTGCCTGAATGATATTGTGGTGATGCCCACCGCACAGGCCAACTCCGGCAATTTCCACAAGGTATTGTAAACTGCTATTTACAATGTTTTGATGATTTTGGCGGGAACGCCGCCCACTACGGTGCGCGCCGGAACGTCTTTGGCAACCACCGCGCCCGCCGCCACAATCGCGCCCTCCCCGATATTCACCCCCGGCAGGATGGTGGCATTTGCGCCAATCCAAACCTTGTTGCCGATATGCACAGGCTTGGGGTTCATGTCGCCGCGCGAATCGGGATCCATGGCATGGTTCAGGGTGGCAATCACCACATTCTGCCCTATCAGCACATCATCGCCTATCGTGATGCCGCCTTGATCCTGAAACTTGCAGCCGGAGTTGACAAAAACCCGCTTTCCGAAAACAAGGTTCTTGCCGCAATCGGTGTTGAAGGGCGGAAAAAGCCGGAAAGATTCGTCCACTTCCCTGCCCGTGAGCTCCGACATAAGCGCCACGATTTCTTCGGGCGTATGGTAACGGCCGTTTAAGTCGAGCGTGATGCGTATCGCTTCCTGGCTCAGACGGTGCATCACCTCATGAACGGGCGAACCGGCGGTAACCGTCTCGCCCGTTTTCATATAGTCGAGGAATTCTTGGGTTGTCATTTCAACCAAGTGTTGTAAAATTCGGTAATCTTGTCGAAAGGAATCTTATCGAGATTGTCGTAGAGGTCGCAGTGGCTGGCGTCTTTTACGATAAGCAGTTCCTTGTTGTCGCCTTGCAGTTTCTTGAAGGCATCTTCGCCGAAATAGCGGGAATGGGCGTTTTCGCCATGCACAATCATCACGGCGTTGCGGATTTCTCCGGCGCGGCTCAAAAGCGGAAAATTGATGAAAGGCAGGGGCGAAGTGGTGTTCCAGCCGTCGTTCGAGTTGCCGGAACGGGCGTGATAGCCGCGCGGGGTCTTGTAGTAGGCGTAGTAATCCTTAATGAACTGCGGCGCATCGTCGGGCAGAGGATCCACCACGCCGCCGGCGCGTTGGTATTGGCCGTTGCGGTAGTTTTCGGTACGTTGGGCGTTGAGCGCTTCCTTGGCTTTGTAACGGGCATCGGCATTGTCTTCCTGATCAAAATAGCCGTTGGAGGTTACGCGGCTCATGTCGTACATCGTGGAAGCCACGGTAGCCTTGATGCGCGTGTCGGAAGCGGCGGCGTTGACAGCGAATCCGCCCCAGCCGCAGATGCCCAGAATACCGATGCGGTCGGCATCCACATTGGGTTGCACGGAAAGAAAGTCAACGGCGGCGGAGAAATCTTCGGTATTGATGTCGGGCGAAGCCACGCGCCGCGGCATTCCGCCGCTCTCGCCGGTAAAGGAGGGGTCAAAGGCTATTGTGAGAAAGCCCCTTTCGGCAAGCTGTTGGGCGTAGAGACCGCTCGATTGTTCCTTGACCGCGCCGAAAGGGCCGCTCACCGCAATGGCGGGCAGTTTTCCCGTGGCGTTCTTGGGCGTGTACATATCGGCTACCAGCGTGATGCCGTAGCGGTTCACGAAAAGGACTTTGCTGTGGTCTACCTTGTCGCTTTTGGGAAAAACCTTGTCCCATTCCTGGGTCAGCGTGCACTGCGCCTGAGGCGCGAGCGAAGTGTTGGTGTTCGGATTGTTCATGGTCTGTGCGTTTACCGCCAGCACAACGAGTGCCAGCGCGATGGAGATTATCTGTTTTTTCATATTTGTACCGCTTTAAGCAAGAACAAATATAGTCAATTTTACTATCCGAGGTCTACACGTAGCCGTGCATTCCGCCCAAGAGGAAATTCACGCCGAAATAGGTTATCAGCACACACAGAAAGGCGATAACGGCAAAGGCATGAAAGACGGCGGGACGGTTCAGGGAGGGAAAGGATTTTTCGTGAAGGGCGAAAGCATAGACCAAGAACGTAATCAACGCCCATACTTCCTTGGGATCCCAGCCCCAATAACGTCCCCAAGAAACATTGGCCCAAATGGCACCTATGAAGATTCCCGCCGCCAAGGTGAACACGGCGGGATAAAGCATGAGACGGCTCACAACCGCAAGCCGCATCGAAGCCTCCTTGTGGCGGAAGTTTAGCCATAATCCGGCCAGGCCGTTGAGCATCATAAAGGCGAACAGGGTGTAGGAAATCATCACCAACATCACATGAATGGAAAGCAGAGGAGAGGAAAGCACCGGCATAAGCGGCGTTATCTGCGGATTGGAAGAGCCCATCATCGACACCAGCATCGCCAACCCCGACACCAAGAAACCCAAAGGCAACAGAAAATCCGCCTTGCGGTAGAAAAGAAGCGTGGCAAGCAGGGAGAACCAAGCAATCATCTGCATGGTTTCGTAACCATTCGAAAAGGGCAAGTGTCCGCATACCCACGCCCGCACCACCAACATCACCGAAAGATAGGCCAACCCGATGCAGAGAAGCACCGCCAACAGGCGTTCCCACAGACGGTTTGG
>CAMWQD010000178.1 GCA_947176325.1 uncultured Bacteroidales bacterium
CTATAAAATCAATATTATTGATACTCCGGGGCACGCCGACTTCGGGGGCGAGGTGGAACGTGTGCTGAACATGGCCGACGGGGTGCTTCTCGTGGTGGACGCTTTCGAAGGCCCCATGCCGCAGACCCGTTTCGTGTTGCAGAAGGCTTTGGAGCTGAATCTCAAGCCGATTGTGGTGGTCAACAAGGTAGACAAACCCAACTGCGACCCCGAACTCACGCAGGAAAAGGTGTTCGACCTGATGTTCAGTCTCGGCGCCACCGAAGACCAGTTGGATTTCCCCACCGCTTTCGGTTCGTCGAAAGTGGGCTGGATGGGAAAGGACTGGAAAACGCCCACCAACGACATCGCCTATCTTCTGGATCTCATCATCGAACATATACCCGCGCCGAAAGTGGAGCAGGGCAGCACACAGATGATGATAACCTCGCTCGACTACTCCTCTTATATAGGACGTATCGCCGTGGGGCGTCTGCACCGAGGCACCTTGCAGGCGGGGCAGAATATCAGTTTGGTGAAGCGTGACGGCACCGTTCAGAAGCAGAAAATCAAGGAACTGTATGTGTTCGAGGGCTTGGGCAAGGAAAAGGTGAAAGAGCCCGTGGAGGCAGGTGAAATCTGTGCGGTGATGGGCTTGGAGGGATTTGAAATCGGCGACACGGTGGCCGACTTCGAGAACCCCGAGGCTATGAAGCCTATTTCGGTGGACGAGCCCACCATGAGTATGCTCTTTACAATCAACAACTCGCCTTTCTTCGGCAAGGACGGTAAATATGTCACTTCGCGCCACTTGCGTGAACGTTTGGATAAGGAACTCGAGAAGAATCTGGCTTTGCGGGTGGAGGAAACCGGCTCTCCCGACACGCTCTTGGTCTATGGGCGCGGCATCCTGCACTTGTCTGTCCTTATCGAAACCATGCGCCGCGAGGGATACGAACTGCAAGTGGGGCAGCCGCAGGTCATCATCAAGGAAATCGACGGGCAGAAATGCGAGCCTATGGAGGAACTCACGATTGTGGTGCCCGAAGAATTTTCGGGAAAGGCGATTGAGTTGGCCACCCAGCGCAAGGGCGAAATCAAGTCGATTGAATCGCAGTCCGACCGCACGCATATCATTTTCTCGATACCCGCCCGCGGCATGATAGGTCTTCGCAACAATGTGCTTACCGCCACCGAGGGTGAAGCCGTCATGGCCAGCCGTTTCGACGGTTTCGCACCGTGGAAGGGAGAAATCGGTGTCCGCCGCAACGGTGCCTTGGTGGTTATGGAAACCGGTACGGCCTATGCCTACGCTATCGACAAATTGCAAGACCGGGGCACATTCTTCATCGATCCCAACGAGGAGGTGTATGCCGGACAGGTTATCGGCGAACACATCCGTCCCGACGACTTGGTGGTGAATGTCTGCAAGAGCAAGAAACTCACCAATATGCGGGCTTCCGGCGCCGATGAGGCCACCCATATCGCGCCCGCCAGGAAAATGTCGTTGGAAGAATTCATGGAATATATCGGCCCGGACGAATATCTCGAAGTAACGCCGCAGCACTTGCGTCTGCGCAAGATTATCCTCGACGAGAACGAGCGCAAGCGTCAAGCCAAACGTGCCGAAAACGCAGAATAAGTCTATGGAAAACAGCCGCCGCAAGCCCGATTGGCTCAAAATCAGACTGCCGATGGGCGAGTTGTCGAAAAAAGTGCAGGACACAATCCGCGATAACAGTCTGCACACTATCTGCACCAGCGGGCGTTGTCCCAATCAGGGGGAATGCTGGGGGTGCGGCACGGCCACGCTCATGATTGGCGGCGACATCTGCACACGCGCCTGCCGTTTCTGCAACGTCACCACGGGCAAACCGCTGCCCCTCGACCCCGACGAGCCCCGGCACGTGGCCGATTCGGTGCATACGTTAGGGCTTAAGCATGTGGTGCTCACCTCGGTAGACCGCGACGACCTGCCCGACCTCGGGGCCGGACATTGGGCGGAGGTGATACGGACGATGCGTCGGGTGAATCCCAACACAACCATGGAGGTGTTGATTCCCGATTTCCAGTCGAAGGAAGAGTTGGTGCGGAAAGTGATAGACGAAAGACCCGATGTGATATCCCATAATCTCGAAACGGTGCGCCGCCTTACGCCTTCGGTGCGCAGTCGCGCCACCTACGACGGCTCGCTGGCGGTCTTGAAGCAGGTGGCTTCGAGCGGCATCACGGCCAAGAGCGGCATCATGCTGGGCTTGGGCGAGACGGAAGAAGAAATCCTACAGGTGATGGACGATTTGCTGGCGGTGGGGTGCAGCGTGATGACGATAGGGCAGTATCTTCAACCTACCCGTCAGAATATAGAGGTGAAAGAATACGTCACCCCCGAAACTTTCGCGCGCTACAAGCGCATCGGACTCGAAAAAGGTTTCCGTTTCGTGGAAAGCGGCCCCCTTGTCCGTTCCAGCTATCACGCCGAAAGGCATGTCTAAACGAATTCCAGCCCGAAGACAGAGGCGAAGTGCGATTTGACAAGCCCGCAGGCTTGGGCGAAGTCGATTTCCTTTCCCAATTCTTTCTGAAGGGAGGTGACGCCTTTGTCGGTGAATCCGCAGGGATTTATCAGATTGAAATACGATAAATCTGTATTAATATTAAGAGCGAAGCCGTGCATGGTGACCGAGCGCGAGCATTTCACGCCTATGGCGCAGATTTTGCGGGCGCGGGGAGAGTGGGGGTCGAGCCAGACACCGGTGGCGCCGGCCAGTCTTTCGCCCTTTATGCCATATTCGGCAAGGGTTCGGATGATGATTTCCTCGATGCCGTCCACATAGGCCTTCACGCCTACATGTAATTCCTCGAGATTGAAGACGGGATAGCCCACCAACTGGCCGGGGCCGTGATAGGTGACATCGCCGCCGCGGTCCACATGCAGGAATTCGGCATGCTTGGCGGCCAACACCGCGGCGCCTGCCAGCATATTGCTGTCCTTGCCGCTTTTGCCTACGGTGTAGACAGGGTTGTGTTCGACGAAGAAAAGGCGGTTGTTTCCGGTCTCGCCCCGCAGTTTGGCCTGCTTCACGGCCTCGAGGGTCTCCTCCTGAAGCTGCCACACTTCCCGATAGGGGCGTCTTCCCAGATTTTCGAATCTACAAGCAATCATCTTCCAAAATAAAAACGGAAGCCTGTGCGGACTTCCGTTTTCGTGTTTTGTTGCCCTACCAGGGGTCGAACCTGGAGACTTCAGATCCAGAATCTGACGTGTTG
>CAMWQD010000179.1 GCA_947176325.1 uncultured Bacteroidales bacterium
CGCATATCGGCATATTCCACAGCACACCCCTCCATTTCGCCCTCCATACGGGCGAATCCGAGCCCCCGCGGGCCTGTTCCCACTACCCATACCGTTGCTGTATTCCGCTTAGCCATTTGTTCTTATCTGTTTTTCAATCTGCCGAAAGACCGCATACACGTCCGCACTTTCCGCAAAGGTAACGTTTCGAAGGTCTGCCTGGCGCACACTGCGGCAAAAATCTTCCATATCGCATTGCAGGGGGCGCGAGGGAGCCACCTTTCCCGGTTCGAGAAAATCGGCCTCGCGTACGAAATCCTTGCCCTGAAAGAACATTCTTTCGCGGGGAAAACGGGCGTTCCTGTCCACGCAGAACTCCGCGTCCATGCCCGAATTGAAGCAGAGGGTAACCTTGAGCCGACTGTTCGTCACGCCGCCCAAGGAAAAGGTTCTGACCTGTATTTTCTGAACGGGCGAATCGGCCGCGGCCAACACCCTGTCCAAATAAGGGAAGAAGGTCTGCCGCATAAACGCCTGCAAAGTCTCCTCCTTATACGGACGGAACAATTCCACCCGAATGATGCGGCTATGTCCCACCTCGGGCAGACAGGCGGCGAACACGGGCGATTTGCGGCTTATATGGGCGGCGTGATTCACCACCCCTGCCTCTCCCGCCAAAGCCGCCAGCTTCCTGTATTCGGCTTCGGTGGCGGCCAAGGGAGCGGCCGCCCACACGGTCTTTCCCCGCCGCAAGGCATGCGCGATGCAATCGAAACGTTTTTCGGGAATCCCCGCCACAAAAATCACATCGGCCTTGTCGATAAGCAAATCCGTGGAACCCGCGCGCGGAGCCTGTTCGGTCTGAATATGGCTGCCCACCCACTGTACGCCGTCCAGACGCGGCAAAATCCGCGCAAAGGAAGCGTATTCCTTATCGGTGGCTATCAGGGCAGCTCGCATCATGTCCACAAAATTAAAGTATCCTCCCTTGAGAGTTTTTACGGCTTCCGATTATTTTCAACCGCCTTTTGTGAATAAACAAAAAATCGCTTTTTGTGGATATACAAGAATTGTCTACTTTTGTCGGACAAACCTTTTAAACAAAACAGACATGGCTTACAAAATTACCGACAAATGCGTCGCTTGCGGTACTTGCGCGGATGCTTGCCCCGTAGGTGCTATCAGCGCCGGCGACATTTACTCGATCAATCCCGATTCCTGCGTAGACTGCGGCACTTGTGCCGGCGCCTGCCCGCAAGAAGCGATTGTTCCCGGTGAATAATCTCTCTTGAAGAGATGCGAAAAGGCTGCGCCTTTTCGCAAAAAAAGCCCCGAAATTCGGTACCGAATTTCGGGGCTTTCATTTTTATCGGCCTCACGCCTTACCTTATCAGATGCACCGTTCCAATCCGCGAGAGGTCGCGTCCCGACTCGGCCACGATAATCTTGCAACGATAGGTGTAGATGCCCGCCGGACACGGCTGCCCCTTGAAGGTGCCGTCCCACGAGCCCCGGATGTCGGTGCTTTGGAACACCATCTGACCGTTGGCGTTATATATGAAGAACGCATACTCCAACTCCCCTTCTTCGGCCAGCGAAATCGGCCCGAACATATCGTTGATGCCGTCGCCGTTGGGCGTGAATGCCGACGGGAAGAAAATAGGCGAACAGAACTCGGTTTCCACATACACGCTCTTTTCGTTGGCGCAACCCGAATCGGTCACCGTCAAGGTATACAGACCGGCGCTCCGCACCAAAAACCACCTCTCTATAGAGCCGTCCTGCCACCGATAACTGTCCGCACCCGCGGGCCCCTGCAGGAGAAGCGAATCTCGGTTGCAGATAGACGTGTCGGAGGGGAAATCCCATTCCGGCACAGGACGTTCCGAAAGCAGGAAACTGCCCTCGTCCGTACAGCCCCTCAGATCCATGATGATATGATATTCACCGCCCTTGTCCAAAAGCATTTCGGGCGCCTGTCTGGAAAGTTCATACCAAGTATAGACAGCTCCGGGATAGGCGGCGTTCTCCACATTCACCACAATATCCCTGCCTTGGCAGAGGAATGTGTCCTGCAGAATCAGAACCGGCACGATGCGCACGTCCAGATTCACCGTCTTCGTCTTTGCCGCGCAACCGTTACGCATCACCGTTACGTTATAGTCGCCTTGGTCGGAAACTGCCACGCTGTTGGAGTGCCAATCCTCCACATTGGCGATGTGCTCTCCGTTCGGCAGAATCCATAGGATGCTGTCGCCGGGCAAAACATTCTTCAAGGAAATCAAGACCGTCTGCCCCTCGCAGAAGAAACGTTCTCCGTCCTTGAAGATGCCGCCGTGCAACTCTATTTCGGAGGCCGGACGCTCCCGCACCACCAGATTGCGGTATGCCGTGTCCTTGCACGCACCCCGCGTCACCACCAGATACAAACGGCCCGAATCCGAAGGAACCAAATCGGTCAGAGAGGCTTTGTATTCGGCGGACGGCCCCACACGACGGCCCGACTCGCTGAACCACTCATAGGAAGAACCGTCTCCCTGATATACCGCATTCAAATCGGCCACATCCCCTTCGCAGTAATACGACTGCAAGAAGAATACAGGCTGGGTATGGTCGTCCACACGCACGTTTACCAACGCACTGTGGGTACATCCGTTCTTCAGCGTAACGGCAACCGTATACACACCTCTGTCGACCATAAGGGCCGAATCCTTTACATAGGTGTTCTTTCCGTCGCCCTCCAAAAGTTCCGTGCCGACGGGATCGGTCCATACAAAATAGCCCGACTCCACCTTTCCGTCTATTTTCGGTTGCACGCTCAACACCAACGGGCTTCCCGCACAGAAAGTGATGGGATTTTCCGTGGTGCCGAAATCCATAACGGGCTCGGGATAGGCATGAAAATCTATATTCTGCGTCACCGTACAGCCGTTGCGTATAATTTCCACCTTGTAGGTGCCTTCATCCTTGGCCGTGAAAATATGATAAGAATCTTCGTCGAACCTAAGGGACTCGCACGGACAAATGAGAGTTCCACCCGGGGCATACCAGCGATAGGATACATCCTGTTGTTTCGGCATGGAGAAGGAAAATTCCGACCCTATGCAGACCGTGGTATCGGCCACCGAGCGTTTCTTTCCGTTAAGCACGATACGGGCACTGTCGGCGGCCGTACAGCTTCCGCCGTTGGAGGCCACCACATAAAGGAGCGTATCCTTGTCAAAGGCACGGTTCAATACGGTACCCGTCCCTATCGGGGT
>CAMWQD010000180.1 GCA_947176325.1 uncultured Bacteroidales bacterium
TATCGACGATGATTTTCACATCTACGTGAAAGACAACGTTATCTATCTCTCCGAAGACCGAGGAAAAGTGCAGGTTTTCAACGTTATCGGCCAGTGCCTCTACACCGGCCACACCACGGCCATCCGCGTGCGTCAGACGGGCGTCTATATTATATGTGTCGGCGGCCAAAACCACAAAGTGCTGGTGATGTAGCCCTGCATTTTATCGGAGTATAAACAAAAAGGGGGATGCATTCGCATCCCCCTTTTGTCTGTGTGCCGGAAAATCCGCGGCTCTCTTAGATTTCCCAAGTGTCGCCGCTGTTGAGCAGGTCGTCCACGCAGCTGATTTTCGACACTTTCTGCGCTTCCTCGATCTGGTCTTCGAGCAACTGGTTGTAGGTTTTGGCGGGAGCCGACCGCAGAACACCCATCGCCACGGGGAATTCGGGCAGGTGCATCTTGGCCAGCATCAAGTGGATGCCGGGGTCTTGGCTGTATTGGTCGTGAACCAAGAGGTCGCGTTCGGTAACGCCGTCCTTGCCGATTTCAACCACTTCCAAACGGGTGTTGTTGAGGCGGATACCCTTGTTGCGGTCTTTGCCGAAAATCATGGGCTTGCCGTGTTCCAAAATCAGCTGGGCATCGTCCTTCACATCGCGCCCCGTAATGGCGGCGTGTGCCTTGTCGTTGAAGATAACGCAGTTGTCGAGCACTTCAATCACCGAGCAACCGTCGTGCCGCGCCGCTTCCATCATCACCTGCGTCATGAGCTTCACGTTGTTGTCGGGCACACGGGCAAAGAAAGTGCCCTGCGCGCCAATCACCAATTCTCCGGGATTGAAGGGGTGTTCAATCGTGCCCATGGGCGAGGTCTTGGTGACGGCACCCATAGGTGAGGTGGGCGAGAACTGCCCTTTGGTGAGACCATATATCTGATTGTTGAACAATACGATATTGAGGTCCATATTGCGGCGTACCACATGAATGAAGTGGTTGCCTCCGATGGCCAACGAGTCGCCGTCGCCCGTGCTTACCCATACGCTCAGCGCGGGATTGGCCAGCTTCACGCCCGTGGCAATGGCATTGGCGCGGCCGTGGATGCTGTGGAAGCCGTAGGTGTTCACATAATAGGGAAAGCGCGAGGAACAGCCGATACCCGAGATGTTCACGAACTTTTCCTTCTTATAGCCGATTTCGGGAAAGACGTTTTCCATTGCGGCCAAAATGGCGTGCGACCCGCAGCCGGGGCACCATTTCACCATTTGGTCGCTCATGAAGTCTTGTTTGGTCAGTTTGACCGGCGATTTTTCTATAGCGATTTTCATTTCCGTCCGTTTTTAATGCTCTACAATAAGCCTTTGAAGGCGTCCACCAATTCTCCCACCGTAAAGGGAAGGCCTTGCATTTTGTTGTATTGCTTGAAACTGAGGTCGTCGAATTTGCCGCGGAGGTAGTTGACAAACTGGCCTTCGTTCAATTCGCAGACCACCACTTTCTTGTGGCCGCTCAACACGTCGTGCGTGTTGCGGGGGAGGGGGCTGATGTAGTTGAAATGGGCGTGTGCGATGCTCTTGCCTTGGTTCTGCAGAATCTTCACCGCCGAATTCACCGCGCCCAAGGTGCCGCCCCAGCTCACCACCAACACATCGGCCTTGGGGTCGCCGTCTACGGTCTGTTCGGGAATCCTTTCGGCGATGCGTTCCACTTTCTCGCGGCGCAGGTGCGTCATCAAGGCGTGGTTTTCGGGGTCGGTGGACACGTTGCCCGAGATATTCTCCTTTTCCAAGCCGCCGATGCGGTGGCGCAGGCCTTCGGTGCCGGGCAGGGCCCAGCCTCTCACCAAGGTCTTTTCGTTGCGGCGGTAGGGTTTGTAGTCGGGGTCGTTGGCCGCCACGATAGGCGGGTTGATGGCGGGCAGATCGGCCACTTTGGGAATGCGGAACAGTTGCGAGCCGTTGCCCAGCGAGCCGTCGGAAAGCAGGATGCAGGGGGTCATGTTCTCCATGGCCAGGCGCGCCGCTTCGTAGGCATAGTAGAAGCAGTTGGCGGGCGTGGAGGAGGCGATGATGATGAGCGGAGCTTCGCCGTTGCGTCCGTAGAGGGCTTGCATCAAGTCGGATTGCTCGCTCTTGGTGGGCAGACCCGTGGAGGGGCCGCCGCGCTGCACGTCAATCACCACCAAGGGAAGTTCGGCCATGACGGCCAAGCCCAGGGCTTCGCTCTTGAGCGAGAGGCCGGGGCCCGAAGTGGTGGTGACGGCCATGTTGCCGGCGAAAGAGGCTCCGATGGCCGAGCAGATGCCGGCGATTTCGTCTTCGGCTTGGAAAGCCTTGGCTCCCAAGTCGCGGCGTTTCATGATTTCCACGAGGATGTCGGTGGCGGGGGTGATGGGGTAGGAGCCCAAGAACAAGGGACGGCCCGAGCGTTCGCTGGCCGCCAGAAGCCCCCATGCGGTGGCCACGTTGCCCGTGATGTTGCGGTAGCGGCCTTTTTCCATTTTGGCCGTGCCGATATGAATGCGCGATTCCACGATTTCGGCCGCGTCGGCATAGTTGTAGCCGGCCTCCATAACTTTCTTGTTGATGGTGACCATTTGCGGCTTCTTGGCGAATTTGGCCTCGAAAAGATGAATCGTGGAGGTCATGTCGCGGTCGAAGATGTAGTAAATCATCCCCAACGCAAACATATTGCGCGTTTTCTCTATGGTCTTCATATCCAGCCCATCGTCTTCCAGCGCTTTCTTGGAAAGGGTGGTGATGGGGGCGGGAACCACATTGAACGACGACAGGGTGCCGTCGGTGAGGGGGTTGGTCTTGTAGTCGGCCTTCGTCAACGCTTCGTCGGTGAAGGTGTCGGCGTCCACAATCACCGTGGCTCCCGTCTTGGCCCATTTGAGATTGGCCTTGAGGGAGGCGGGATTCATGGCTACCAATACGTCGCATTGGTCTCCGAAGGTGTTGATGTCGGTGGAACCCACGTGTACCTGAAAGCCCGAAACGCCGGCAATGGTGTTGTGCGGCGCCCGGATTTCGGCGGGATAATCGGGAAAGGTGGACAAGTCCTGACCGGCCAAGGCGGAGGAATTCGAGAACAGCGTGCCGATGAGCTGCATGCCGTCGCCCGAGTCTCCCACGAACTTAACCACCACGTCTTGCATTTCCACTTGAGATACGTTCTTAACCATATCGTGATGTTGTTTATTCAAAATAATAAGCCCAAAAAAGGCCGACAAAGATACGAAATTCAT
>CAMWQD010000181.1 GCA_947176325.1 uncultured Bacteroidales bacterium
TTATCGGAATTCAACCGACTACATCATATCGTCGGGAATATCCAAAGGCACATTCCCCGGAGTGGGGTTGTTGTTCTCTGTGTTTTCCCCGCCGTGATTGCGCAACTGCGGCGCACTCAACTTGGTGTACGGACGTTCCATGCGGTCGCCTCTGTCGTAGCGATCTCCGCGGTCGTAGCCGCGATGCTCTCCGTAACCGCCCCTGCGGTCGTCACGATGCTCGAATCCGCGACGTTCACCACGCGGTTCGCGCGGCTCGCGGTGCGGTTCCACATAACCTTCGGGCTTGGGCTCCAGCACACGGCGGCTCAGACGAAGCTTGCCCGTGCGGGCGTCCACCTCAATCAGTTTCACCGTAAGCCTGTCGCCTTCCTTCAATACATCTTCCACCTTATCCACACGGTTCCAGCTTATTTCCGAAATATGCAACAAACCGTCCTTGCCGGGCAGAATTTCCACAAACGCACCGAAAGGTTGCAACGACTTCACCACGCCTTCGTAAACCTCGCCCACTTCGGGAACGGTGGTCAGCGCACGGATACGCGACAAAGCCTTGTCCATGCTTTCCTTGTTGTTGCCGGCAATGTCCACGATGCCGAATTCGCCCACCTCTTCAATCGAGATGTCGCAACCGGTTTCGCGTTGCATTTCCTGAATAACCTTGCCTCCCGTGCCGATAACCGCACCGATGAATTCGCGCGGAATACGGATTTGAACGATGCGGGGAGCGTGGGGCTTGTAGTCGGCGCGCGGTTGCGGCAATACCTCCAACATCTTGCCGAGGATATGCGCACGGCCACGGTGTGCCTGCGCCAACGCCTTGCCGAGAATTTCATACGAAAGCCCGTCAATCTTGATGTCCATTTGGCAAGCGGTGATACCGTCGGGCGTTCCGCATACCTTGAAGTCCATATCGCCCAAGTGGTCTTCGTCGCCCAAAATATCGGAGAGAACGGCGTAGTTGCCCGTCTTGGGGTCGGTAATCAAGCCCATGGCGATACCGCTCACGGGTTTGGTGATTTTCACACCCGCATCCATCAACGACAGACAGCCCGCACATACGGTGGCCATAGACGAGGAACCGTTCGATTCCAGAATATCGGAAACCACGCGGATTGTGTAGGGATTCGCTTCGCCCGTGGGCAACACCTGCTTCAACGCACGCATCGCCAGATTGCCGTGACCGATTTCGCGACGTCCCGTACCTCTCACCGGCTTCACTTCGCCCGTAGCGAAAGGCGGGAAATTGTAGTGCAGGAGGAAGTTGTTCTTGCCTTCCACCACCGCACCGTCGATAGTCTGTTCATCCAATTTCGAGCCCAGCGTACAGGTGCTCAACGACTGGGTTTCTCCACGGGTAAAGATAGCCGAACCGTGGGGGCCGGGCAGAACGTCCACCTCGCACCAGATAGGACGTACATCTTCCAAACCGCGGCCGTCCAGACGGATACGTTCTTTCAGAATCATATCGCGTACCGCATCGCGGTGCACATCGTGGAAATAGCGGTCTATCATGAATTCCTTGCCGGCCAGCGTCTCTTCGGTGAAGTTCTCCGCAATAAAGGCCTTCTTGATTTCGTCAATCTTCTTGGCGCGGAGCTTCTTGTCGGCCACACACTCGCGTGCGCAGTCGTAGCACTTCTGATAGCATTTCTCGCGAACCAAAGCCTTGAGAGCCTCGTCGTTCACTTCGTGGCAATATTCACGCTTGGGTTTGCCCACTTCCTTGGCCAAATCCATTTGCACCTGACACTGCACCTTGATAGCTTCGTGAGCCACCTTCAAGGCTTCTATCATCACCTCTTCGCTCACTTCCTTCATCTCGCCTTCCACCATCGAAATATCGTTGATCGTGGCGCCCACCATCAATTCCAAATCGGAATCCTGCATTTGCTGAACGGTAGGATTGATGAGGAACTGACCGTGAACACGGGCCACACGTACTTCCGAAATAGGGCCGTTGAAAGGAATGTCAGAAACGCTCAGAGCCGTGGAAGCGGCCAAGGCGGCGAAAGCATCGGGCAGATTGTTGCGGTCGCCCGAAATAAGATAAACCAACACTTGGGTGTCGGCGTGATAGTTGTCGGGGAACAAAGGACGCAAGGCGCGGTCAATCAGACGCGAAATCAAAATCTCGTATTCCGAGAGACGCGCTTCGCGCTTGAAAAAACCGCCGGGGAAACGCCCCACGGCTGCATACTTTTCTTGATAATCTACCGTAAGGGGCATGAAATCTACATTTTCGCCCACTTCGGTCTTGCTGCACACGGTGGCCAAAATAGCCGTGTTGCCACACCGAATCAAAGCCGAACCGTCGGCTTGCTTGGCCAATTTTCCTGTTTCGATTGTCACCTCCCTACCGTCGGGCAGGTTGAACGTTTTTTTTGTACCTAATTCCATAACTTTAAATATCTTGCCCCGTTTAAGCGAATCCCTTTCGGGAGTTGCCGGAGCCGTTTGTTTATTCTGTTTTGTCGCTGATAGAGTAGAAACGACAAAAGGCAATTACCGTAAAGAATAATTGCCTCTTGTTTTCCATACGAGCCACAAGCCCGAGTCTATTTACGAAGACCCAACTTCTGAACAATGGCACGATAACGCTCTATGTCCACTTCCTTGAGGTAGTCGAGCATACGACGGCGTTTGCCTACCAAAGTTACCAACGAACGTTGGGTAAAGCGGTCGTTCCTGTTGTTTCTTACATGTTCGGAAAGGTGAAGGATTCTTTCCGTAAACAAGGCAATCTGCCCTTCGGCGCTGCCGGTGTTGCTTTCCGAACCGCCGTAGGTCTTGAAAAGTTCTTTTTTTCTAGCTGTTGTCAAATACATATCTAAAACGCTTTCTTTTGCTTTCGCTATGTTTTCTTTAACGTCTGCCGACTTTGTGCCGACAGCACCCTACCTTTTCGGGTGGGCGCAAAGGTACATAAATTTTTCGATATGAAAAGGACTTTGTTGAAAAATCGTTTTTCTTCTTTCAAAAAGATATAAAAAAAACGCCGTAGAGGTTTTCTACAGCGTTGATTATGGGAATTCTGTGTGGAGAATAACGGATTCGAACCGTTGACCCCCTGCTTGCAAAGCAGGTGCTCTAGCCAACTGAGCTAATCCCCCTCTCTTTGTAGTCTCGGGCGGAGTTGAACCGCCGACCCCTACATTATCAGTGTAGTGCTCTAACCAACTGAGCTACGAGACTGTCCGTAGACGCTTCAGCAATAGCTCGGATT
>CAMWQD010000182.1 GCA_947176325.1 uncultured Bacteroidales bacterium
AATAAGGCTCCAAGGCCATGCCGATTACCTCCGCGCCCATTTCGTGCAGCCATATGGCGAGCCAACTTCCCTTGAAGCCCGTATGGCCCGTAACCAAAACCCGCTTGTTCCTATAAAAATTGTCAAACATCTTTACCAGATTTTCCAAGGGGCTTTACCGCTTTCCCACATCTCTTCCAACTCGCGTTTTTCGCGCTGTGTGTCCATAGGCCGCCAAAATCCGTAGTGACGGTAAGCCACCAACTCGCCCTCGGCCGCCAAGGTTTCAAGCGGCTTGCGTTCCCAAATGGTATCATCGCCGTCTATATAGTCGAGAACTTCGGGCTCAAGCACAAAAAAGCCGCCGTTTATCCAACTCAAATCGCCCTTGGGCTTTTCTTGAAAAGAGAAAACCTTTACCTCATCCTGATCGTTGAACTTGATGGCCCCGAAACGTCCCGAAGGCTGCACTACGGTAACGGTAGCCTTTTTCTTCTGTTCACTATGGAACTTAACCAAGGCGCGGATATCAATATCGGCAACCCCGTCTCCATACGTCATCAGAAAAGGTTCGCCGGGATTGAGATAATCTTTGATACGCTTGATACGGCCGCCGGTCATTGTATTCAGTCCGGTATCCACCAAAGTCACTTTCCAAGGCTCCGCCTGGGAATGGTGTATCTGCATGCTGTTGTCGCGCAAATCGATGGTAAGGTCGGCTTGCTGCAAGAAATAATTGGCAAAATACTGCTTTATCATGTTCGCCTTATAACCGCAACAAACGATGAACTCATTGATGCCGTAATGCGAATAAATTTTCATGATATGCCACAACATCGGCTTTCCGCCGATTTCCACCATCGGTTTGGGACGGATATCGGTTTCTTCCGAAAGCCGTGTGCCGAAGCCGCCTGCCAAAAGAACTACTTTCATATCGTATCGATTTTGGGCAAAATGTCTATTCCAAGCCTTTCGATTTCAAAAAGGCATGGATTTGATTCAACGAATATTCAATTTGCCCGTCTGTCAAGCCGGGATAAGTGCCCAGGAAAAACGTGCGTTCCATAATGGCATCTGTATTTTCCAGATTGCCCACGATACGTTTTTCCACTTGCAGGTAGGCCGGCTGCTTTACCATATTGCCGGCAAAAAGGTTGCGCGTTTCAACCCCCATGCGGCTCAGATAGTCGGTAAACTCCGTGCGGGTAAAGCCCGCGTTTTCCCTTACCGTAACCGGATAGGCGAACCAAGCAGGATCGGAACCGGGCTCGGCCACCGGCAGGATAAAGAATTTTTCGAGCGGCTTGAAGCCTTTTTCCCAAGCACGGAAATGGGCCTTGCGCTTTTCCACGAAATCGGGCAGCTTGTCCATCTGCGCGCTCCCGATAGCCGCCTGCATATCGGTCATCTTGAGGTTGTAGCCGATATGGGAGTACACATATTTGTGGTCGTAACCCAACGGAAGCTCGCCGTATTGCTTGGTATAACGGCATCCGCAACGGTTGTTCTGACCGCCCTCGCAGGAGCAGTCGCGCCCCCAGTCGCGGAAAGAGCGCACCGCTTTGGCGATAAGCGGGTCGTTGGTGCAGACCATGCCGCCCTCGCCCGTGGTGATATGGTGCGCCGGGTAAAAAGAGAACGTGGAAACATGGCCGAAAGTACCTGTTTTTCTGCCTTTATAGATGGAACCGAGCGCATCGCAGCAATCTTCGATTACCCACAGGTCGTATTCCTCGGCCAGCTTCATCACCTCGTCCAGACAGAAAGGATTGCCCAGGGTGTGCGCCAGCATGATGGCGCGGGTTTCGGTGGTAATGGCGCGGCGAGCCTGTTCTATGAGCATATTGTAGTTGCCCGGCTCCACATCCACGAACACCGGAATCAGCCCGTTCTGGATAATCGGATTCACCGTGGTGGGGAATCCTGCCGCCACCGTAATCACCTCGCTGCCTTTCTTAAGGCGTTTGGAACCGAACAGGTGGCTGGTGAGGGCGGTCAAGGCCAACAGGTTGGCGGAAGACCCCGAATTGACGGCAAAAGCATGGTTCAGACCCACATAAGCCTTGAACTTATCGGTGAATTCTTTGGCGTACCGGCCTTCAGTGAGCCAAAAATCCAAGGAAGAATCCACCAGATTCACGATTTCGTGTTGGTCGAAAACCCTTCCCGCATACCGCACTTCCTGCTTCTGCCCAGCTTCGGGTTCGGGACGGTTGCCGAACTGCGCCTTGTAATATTCGGCGGTGAGCCGTTTTATCTCTTGGCGCAATTCATCGGCATTGAGAACCTTCTTTGCCATTTTCCACATTTTTGGAGGTTATTCGGCGCCCATTACTTCCACTCCCGACACGATTTTGCCGACCAAACCTTGCAGCACCTTGCCGGGGCCCACTTCGATAAAGCGGGTGGCACCGTCGGCGTGCATATTCTGCACGATTTTCGTCCAACGCACGGGCGAGGTGAGCTGCGCAATCAAATTCGCCTTTATCTTCTCGGGATCGGTGTAGGGTTGCGCATCCACATTCTGATAAACGGGGCAGATAGGCGCAGCGAACTGCGTTGCCGCGATAGCTTCCGAAAGCTCCACGCGGGCGCTTTCCATAAGAGGCGAATGGAAGGCACCGCCCACCTTGAGCGGCAACGCACGTTTGGCTCCGGCCTCCTTGCATTTCTCGCAAGCCACCTCGATACCTTTCATGCTGCCCGAAATAACCAACTGGCCGGGACTGTTGTAGTTGGCCGGAACCACCACCTCGCCGGAAACGCCGGCGCAGATTTCTTCGATTTTCTCATCGGGAAGGCCGATAATGGCCGCCATCGTGGAGGGATTCTGTTCGCAGGCCTTCTGCATGGCGTTGGCCCGTTTGGAAACCAACACCAAGGCATCTTCGAACTTCAGCGCCTTTCCAGCCACCAAAGCCGAAAATTCGCCCAAGGAGTGACCCGCCACCATATCCGGCTTGAAATCGGGCAGACAAGCCGCCCAAATCACCGAATGGAGGAACACCGCCGGCTGCGTAACCTTGGTCTGTTTCAAATCTTCATCGCTGCCGGAAAACATAATGTCGGTAATCTTGAAGCCGAGGATGCTGTCGGCTTTTTCAAACATTTCCTTTGCCTGCGGGTATTTTTCATACAGGTCTTTGCCCATACCCGAAAACTGCGCTCCCTGACCGGGAAAAACATAAGCTGTCTTCATATCTTCTAATCCTTTAGCATTTATAC
>CAMWQD010000183.1 GCA_947176325.1 uncultured Bacteroidales bacterium
TTTTTTGTAAATTTGCCACTGCTTAAGAACAACGATTATGGCAAATCACGAAGAACAATTCAAGAAATTGGTGTCACACGCCAAAGAATATGGTTTTATATTCCCTTCGAGCGAGATTTACGACGGCTTGGCCGCTGTTTACGACTACGGCGAATACGGCAGCGAATTGAAGAAGAATATCCGCGATTATTGGTGGAAAAGCATGGTGCAGATGCACGAGAACATTGTGGGCATAGACAGTTCCATTTTCATGCACCCCACCATTTGGAAGGCTTCGGGCCATGTGGACGCTTTCAACGACCCTATGATCGACAACAAGGATTCCAAGAAGCGTTACCGCGCCGATGTGCTCATTGAGGATTATTGCGCCAAGATAGAAGCCAAAATCGACAAGGAGGTGGAAAAGGCCGCCAAGCGTTTCGGCGAGGCTTTCGACAAACAGCAATTCATCACCACCAATCCCCGCGTGATGGAATACACGCAGAAAATTGCCGACATCACCCACCGCATGAACCACGATTTGGAGGTGAACGACTTGGCCGACCTCAAGAAGTTGGTGGAGGAACTGGAGATTGCCTGTCCTATTTCGGGCACGAAGAATTGGACCGACATACGTCAATTCAACTTGATGTTCGACACCAAGATAGGTTCGGTGAGCGACGAGGCCAACACAATTTATCTGCGCCCCGAAACGGCACAGGGTATCTTTGTGAATTTCCTCAACGTGCAGAAAACGGGACGTATGAAGATTCCTTTCGGCATCGCCCAGACGGGAAAGGCTTTCCGCAACGAAATCGTGGCGAGGCAGTTTGTGTTCCGTATGCGCGAGTTCGAGCAGATGGAAATGCAGTTTTTCTGCGCTCCCGGCACCGAAATGGAGTGGTTCAGGTATTGGAAGGAAGAGCGGATGAAATGGCATCTGAGCTTGGGAATGCAGCCCGAAAACTACCGTTTCCACGACCACGAGAAATTGGCGCACTATGCCAACGCCGCCACCGACATCGAATTCAATTTCATGTTCGGCTTCAAGGAGTTGGAAGGCATCCATTCGCGCACCGACTACGATTTGAGCCGTCATCAGGAATTCAGCGGCAAGAAACTGCAATATTTCGACAGCGAGCGCAACGAAAGTTACGTGCCTTATGTGGTGGAGACTTCTATCGGTTTGGACCGTATGGTGCTGGCGGTGTTGAGCCATGCTTTCTGCGAGGAGAAATTAGAAGACGGCACCGAGCGTGTGGTGATGCGGATTCCCGCCAAAATCGCGCCCTATAAGGTGGCGGTGCTGCCTTTGGTGAAGAAAGACGGAATGCCCGAAAAGGCGCGGGAGATTTTGGAGATGCTGCAACCGCTCTATATGTGCCAATATGAGGAAAAGGACACGATAGGCCGCCGCTACCGTCGTCAGGACGCTATCGGCACGCCTTTCTGCGTTACCGTCGATTCGGACACGCTCAGCGGCAACACCGTTACCGTGCGTCACCGCGACAGCATGGAGCAGGAGCGTGTTTCCGTAGACCATTTGGCGGCATATATCGCCGAAAAAATGAAGTAAAGGAAAATGGCGAAGAAGATACCGGTGGGGGTGGTGTATTCCACCGACCCGAACTTTCAATACCGCTACGAGGAAACCGAAGAGCCCGAAACGCTCGAACCCTCGCGGCAAGACCTCCGCGTAGGACGCGAGTCGAAAGGCCGCGGCGGCAAGGTTGTGACCCTTATCACAGGCTTTGTGGGCAAACAAAGCGATTTGGAGGCCTTGGGCAAGACGCTCAAGAATAAATGCGGCATCGGCGGTTCGGTGAAGGACGGAGCGGTGGTCTTGCAGGGCGACGTGCGCGAAAAGGTAGCCGCCCACCTCGCCCAACAAGGATACAGATTCAAGATAAAATAACAGATACGATTGAAAACAGACATCCTGCAACATAAAGACATTTTCGCGCGCGAGGCCATGTCCCCCGCGCATCCCCATTGGAAACAGGCCGTGAGCCGCGAGACCCCGTCGCCCCTCAAACCCGACGAAATCCGCAGCGAATTCGACCGCGACAACGGCCGTATCCTGCACTCCCTCGCCTACACCCGCCTCAAAGCCAAGACGCAGGTTTTCTTCCATACCCACGACGACCGCATCTGCACCCGCATCGAACACGTCAACCACGTGATTTCGGTGAGCAACACCATAGCCCGCTTCCTCGGCCTCAACTCCGAACTCACCTATGCCATTGCCATGGGACACGACCTCGGACACGCCCCCTTCGGCCACTCCGGAGAAGTGTTCTTGGACAATCTCTGCAAGGAACACGGATTAGGCGAATTCTGGCACGAGAAAAACTCCCTGCGCGTGGTGGACAGCCTCGAACTGTTGCAAGACACCCAAGGCCAATACAAGAACCTGAACCTCACCTACGCCGTGCGCGACGGCATCATCTCGCACTGCGGCGAAGTGAATCAAGACAAACTTTTTCCCCGCGAAGAAGCGATAGACCTCAATAGCATCAGCAACCTCAATCGCGGACGCTACGCCCCCTACACATGGGAAGGCTGCGTGATGAAGATTTCGGATAAAATCGCCTATCTCGGACGCGACCTCGAAGACGCCCAGCGCCTCGGCATCCTTTCCGAAGCCCAACGCAAGGAACTCGAACATATCCTTTTGGGCTATCCCATGGTGGAAGCGGCCAACAACACGAATTTCATTCACGTCTTCATCACCGACCTCTGCCGCAACAGCAGCCCCGAAAAAGGCCTTTGCTTCTCGAAAGAAGTGTATGAATTGATGAAGATGTTGATGAAGTTCAACTATCAGAACATCTACAAACATCCCCGCCTCAAAAACTACGAATCGTATGCCAAAATGGTGATACGTTCCATTTTCGAGGCCCTTTCGGCAGCCTATGCGGGCGAAAGGACATTGGGAATGATAAAGCGGGAAGTGATGCCGATTTATCCCAAATTGGGACGCGAATTTTTGGATTTCATCGAGATATTGACCAAACAGCAGGGAAGCGGTTCGAAACACAAGCGCATCTACGACCTCACCGACGAGCGTTCCTATCTGCGCGCCATCATCGACTTCATTTCCTTGCTCACCGACCGCACCGCCATTGAGTTCTTCAACGAGCTCACTTCATTTTAGCGGTGATAATGAAAATTTTTCTGTAGATATTTAGGGATAAAAAAAA
>CAMWQD010000184.1 GCA_947176325.1 uncultured Bacteroidales bacterium
GTGGCGACGGCGGCCACCGAGACCTTGGCTCCGGGAATCTTTAGCAGTTCGCGGCAGCAACTCTCCAATGTGGCGCCGGTGGTGATGACATCGTCCACCAAAAGGATATGCAGCGGCCCGCCGGCGATTTTCGCGGCCACCTCGCGGTTGAGCGCAAAGCCATCGCGCACGTTCTGCCATCGCGCCACGCGGTCTTTCTTGGTCTGACTCTGCGTCATTTCACGCTTCAGCAACAAATCGGGCAGGGTCTTCACCGGCACAATCTCCTGCATCCCCTCTATGAGACAGAGCGCCTGATTGTAGCCTCTCTTTTTCAATTTCTTGGGGTGAAGCGGCACGGGCACGGCATAGTCGATGCCCTCGAGCCGATGATGCTCCAAGCACTTCTGCGCCATGCACCGGCCCAAGAAACGCCCCACCTGCGGCATACGGTTGTATTTGAGGTTGTGCAGCAAGGTCTGCACGCAGCCTTTGGGGTGGAAATCGAACAACGCCCAGGCCGCTTCGAGCGGCACGCGGGCGCAGAGGTTCCGCGCCACGGGATTGTCCCGGTGGCTTTCGTAGCCGGTGTAGGGCAGTTCGGCCATGCAGTTTCCGCAAAGCACTTCCTCTCCTTGCCGCAGCTGCGTTCCGCAGGCGGGGCAGGTTTCGGGATAGAGGAACGAAAGTAAATCGGCAAGCAGGTTCACGGGGCGTGTTTTGTTCGCGAAATTAGGTTATCTTTGCCTGTCTCCGTGTTAAGGAAATGTTAAAAACGGAGTTCGTTTTGTTAAAAATACTTAAGACGATATGGAAGGACGCAAAAAAGAAAAGACGCTCTATTGGGTGATTATCCTTTTGGTGATTGCCTTGGGCGTGAGCCTCTACTATGGAGTGCGGGTATCGGTGCAGAAGCAGGAGAGCTACGCCCACGGCGTGGAACTGCAGAGCGAGCTGAACCAAGTCATGGACGAATACAATACCGTGAAGCTCGAAAATCAAGACCTTTCGAGCCAGCTTTCCGAAAAGGACAGTGTGATTATGGCCAATCGGAAAGAAATTGAGAAACTTATCGCTTCGCAGGCCGACTACCGCAAGATCAAGCGCAAACTGGAACTTCTGCGCGCCATCACGCAAGAATATGTGGTGCGCATCGACTCTTTGGTTACGGTGAACAAGCAGTTGGAAGAGGAGAACATACAGATGAAGGAGGAGGTGAACCGGGTGCAGGAGCGCAACACGCAGCTCACGGTCGACAAGCAGCGTTTGGAAGAGGTGGCCTCCACGTTCAAGGCCTATGATTTGAACGCCGCCACGTTCCGCGTGCGGGGCGACGGCAAGGAAATCGCCACCGACCGAGCTCCCCGCATCACCCGCATCGGCATCACGTTCATCTTGAGCGAAAATAAGGTGGTGAAGGCCGGCAAGAAATTCATCTACGCCCGCATTTCGCGGCCCGACGGGGTGGTGATGTCGGTGAGCGACGACGATCTCTATTCGTTTGAGATGGACGGCGAGAAATATCAATATACCATCAAGGAGGAAATCGACTACGAGAATCAGTCGATGCCTGTCAAGATGGTGTGGGACCGTATTTCGGACGGGGCGGCCATGGAGGGCAAATACGATGTGATGCTCTATATGGACGGCAAGGAAATCGGCCGCACGGCCTTTATGGTGCGCAAATAAGGGCTTTGCAGCTTGCGCGCCTTGGCGGGTTAGAGACGGGCGAGGGCGGCGGCGCCGAGAATGGCCGCGTCCTTGAAAGTCTCCATCAATTCGGAAAGTTCTATGCAGACGGCGGGGTGTTCCTCCGCATGAACGGCGGGGTGTTCCTCCGCCGTTTTTTTATAGCAGAACAGCAGGTTTTCCGCAAAGTATTTGCGCAGCGGGGCGAGCAGGATTTCACCCACCTGCGCCACGCCGCCGAACACGAAGATATGGGTGGGGGCGGTGACGCAGGCGATGTTGGCCAGCGCCTGTCCCAAAACGCGCGCCGCCTTGTCGAAGGCCTGCAACGCAAGCGGGTCGCCGGCTTTCGCGGCCTCGGCCACTTGGCGGTAGGTGGAGGCTTGGGGTGTGGTGTTGTTTTGTGTGCAGATTTCCAAATAGTTGTCGAGGATGCCGCCCGCCGAGGCATAGCGTTCCAGACAGCCTTTGCGTCCGCAGCCGCAGGGTCTTCCGTTGGGCTCCACAATCATGTGGCCGATTTCGCCCGCCATACCGTTGAGGCCGTACACGAGCTTTCCGTTGCAGAAAACGCCGCCGCCAACCCCGGTGCCGAGCGTAACGCAGAGGAAGTCGTCGGTATTCCGCGCCTTGCCGTAAATTCTTTCGCCCACGGCGGCGGCGTTGGCGTCGTTGTCCACCACCACGGGAATGCCGGGAAAATATTGGGCGAGTTCGTCCTTAATCGAAATCTCTTCCTTGAATTTCAGATTGGCGGCATGGCGCAGCATGCCGGTCTTGGGGTTGACGTTGGGGCAGCCTACGCCTATGCCCTCGATTTTGCGTCCGCTCACCTTGGCCATGCGCAGAATCGTGTAGGCAATGGTGATGACAAGGTCGCGCGCCTGTGTAAACGAGGTCGTGTTCAGTTTTTCGTGGTCGAGCACGTTTCCCGAAGCGTCCACGGCTCCGATTTGCGTATGGGTTCCCCCTATATCCACTCCACAATACATAGCGATGTTTTAGATTGCGCAAAAGTAGAAAAAACGGGAGATTTAACGTTTTTAACTAAAATGCAACAGGCCGGGAAAGAATTAATCCTTCTCGGCCTGAGGTTGCGCATCCTGGCCGGATGCTTTCAACGGTTATATTGTCTCCCCGTGACACAAAAGTAGGAAAGATTTTTCTCCCCTCCAACTTTTTAACAATTTTTAACATTTAGCCAATTCACACCCTACTTCACCAACACCTTGATGTGTTTGTCGTGGGTTACGACCACATATACACCGCCCTGTTGCACGGGGATGGCCGTGGCGTGGCCGTTATAGACACACTGCCCCGCCATATTATACACCTGCACCACACCCCTGTCTTCCGAAAGGTAAATCGTGCGGTTCTGCACATACACGCGGAAGTTGTCCGCCT
>CAMWQD010000185.1 GCA_947176325.1 uncultured Bacteroidales bacterium
AACAAATTCCACACGGAAGCGGGCGCCTTTATGCGCGGGCGCGGGCGAAACGGCTTCTTCGTCGAGCGAAATGCGGGCGTTCATGCTTTCGGCCAACTTCCGGCAGATAGACAGTCCCAAGCCCGCGCCCGCGCTCCTTGTGGTGAAATGCGGTTCAAAAATGCGCATCCTTTTTTCGGCATCTATCCCGGGGCCGTTGTCCTCCACCATAATAATACAATTTTCATTCATTTCACGCAACTCCAATACGATGCGGGGATTTTCCGTGCCCGCTTCCTGCAAAGCCTGCAAAGCGTTCTTGATAAGGTTGTGAAGAATCTGCTCCACAAAACGCGGGTCGGCCTCTATGCAGATTCGCTCGGCCATAGGCGGCAAAAGAAGCTCGAAAACGGTATGTTCGTCGGCGGCATAGAAAGCCTCCGTTTTCTTCAGGATGTCTACGGGAAAAACAGCTTGCAGCGCGGGTTTCTGCCATTTCGAGAATTGCGAGAAAGCGCCCGCGATAGCGGCCAGACGGTCTATCTGCTCGCACAGAAGCGCCGTAAACTTATCCAAACGCACGTCGAAATCGGGTTTGCCGTCGCGATAGGCGCGTTGCAGTTGCTGCGCCTGCAATTTGAGAGGCGTGAGAGGATTCTTGATTTCGTGCGCCACCTGCCGCGCCATTTCGCTCCACGCCGATTCCCGCTCCGATTCGGCCAACTTCCGCGAGCTGGTCTCCAACTCATCCACCAACACATTATATTGCTCCACAAGCTTGCCGATTTCGTCCTTGCGGTTCCATACCAAATGCTCGTTTTTCTGCGTGAGGCTGATGCGCGAAACCTTCTCGGCCACCAACGAAAGCGGGCGGCTGATGCGTCGCGCCAACCAATGCGACACGGTCATCATCACCACGCTCAAAAGCACCATAACCGCAAGGTAGAAACCGAGAAAACGGTTCATCTCGCTCCGCCACAAATCCTGACGCGAGAAATAGGGCATATAGAAATATCCCAAGGTTTCGTTGAGCGTATTGCGCAAGGGAAACACCGCCACCCGCGCCCGAAGTCCGCGCCCGTTGCCTATGGAATGGAAGGTGAGTTGCTGCCGTTCCTCAATCACATCGCGCAACATGAGCGAATCGAGATATTCCGGCACAAAGTCGTTGGCTTGCTCAAAAAGCAGCACGCCCTGCATGGAATAGAAATAAATGCCGGTACGGAAGAGGTCGGCAAGTTCATCCACATTGTCGCGGAAAGCCGCTTGCAGGCTGTCGGCCTCGGCGTCTTGATAGAATTCGTCGGCAGACACCGTCCAATAGCGGTTTTCCATTTCTCCCAACACCGAAAGGCTTTCGTTGCGCAGAATCTTGAGATTTTCGTTGCGGTAGGAACGTTGCATGAACCACACGCTCATCACCGAAAAAGCCAGAAAGGAAGCCAGCAACAGGAGGTAGGTGCCCGCCCGCAGACGTTGGGCGTAACTGCCCGCCTCGCCCAAGAAATTCTTGTCGGTGAGAAACAGCACCAACGAGCCCGCCAAGCCGAAAAGCAGGAAGAAAAGCGAGAAATCGTGCAACATTTCCCAAGGGTCGGCACGGGGTGTGCTCACCACAATGAAACAGTTGTCGGAGAGCGGATAGAAAAGATGACTATACGCCTTCCAATTATTAAAGTAAAGGCTGTCGCCCAACGAGGGGGGAAGGTGATAGGAATAGAGGAAATCTCCGGTATGGCTCAGCAAATCGCCGTCGGAATAGAACGCATACGCATAGAGGGAAGGCAAGCGCAGGCCTTCCTGCCCCGGAAAGTCGGCAAATTTCTTGCGCCCCAATTCGATGTTGATGTGAAGCGTGTCTTCTTTGGCCAAAGGCAGCGAAAGGCGGTAGAGATAGGCGTAGTGCTCCACGCCATAGTCTATGGCAAACAGGCCGGGCGTGGCGGTCGGAGTGCCCTCCGAGGCCTTGCGGTCGAAGAATCCGGCACACGACAGGGCGGTGTCGTTTTCGAGCAGCAGCCATTCATCGCCCTTGCAGAACGTAAAGTAGTATTGATAGCGGGCAAAGGCGTCTTCCAAATAGGCGGTCTGCAAATAGGTTTGCAGGCTTTGTTCGGCTTGGGGAGTGGCTTCGGCAAGACGCAGCAGCGTGGTGTCGGAGGCAATCTCCCCCACTCTTTCCTCAAAAAGTTCCTCGGCTTCGAAATCGCGGTTGCAGGCTATGCGTTCCGCCCACCTTTCGCGGCGGGAGTGCTCCTGACGTTGCGACACAACATAGAGCGTCCCCGCGCAGAGGGTGCTGTACACCACCAAAAACAGAAGCCGGAAAAGCCACTTCCGTTTTCGGACTTTCGCCGCACGTTCCACGCCTGTCATCAGGGCGAAGCCCACGATGAAAAGCACCGCAAGACAAAGCACGCTCGAAGCGTTGAAATCGAGCAGTTCCTTGGCTTGCAGCGGAATATGCGGGTAGTGTACGGGCATAAAGACTATTTATCCTTGCAGCAGAATTCGGTGAGAACGCCGTGGGTGGATTTGGGGTGAAGAAAACCGATATTGAGGTTTTCCGCGCCTTTGCGGGGGGCTTTGTCGATGAGTTGAACGCCCTTTTCGGCGGCATCGTTCAAGGCGGTTTGGGTGTCTTCTACGGCAAAAGCGATATGATGCAGACCCTCGCCTTTCTTTTCGATGAATTTGGCGATGGTGCCTTCGGGGTCGGTCGATTCCAAGAGTTCGAGTTTGGTGTCGCCGAGCTTGAAGAACGCGGTGCGCACCTTTTGGTCTTTCACTTCTTCTATGTTGTAGCATTCAAGCCCCAAAACGTCTTGGTAATACTTGATCGACTCTTCCAAATTCTTAACGGCAATGCCCAAATGTTCGATGTGTGTAGGTTTCATAGTGTTTTGTTTTTAAATAAACGTGCGAAGATACGTAGAAAATTAACAAAATTTAACATTTCAAACTTCGATAAAATCCCCTTTTGTACGATATATGGAAAATTCGGAAAACATAGATAGTGTATTTCTATAAGCGAATAATTAGTATAAAAAAAACTATCTTTGTAGAGCCGAATAAAATGGACGATTATGAAAT
>CAMWQD010000186.1 GCA_947176325.1 uncultured Bacteroidales bacterium
TCTCGATGGCCCGTGCTCGTTTCTTCCATTTCGCATTCCGTCAATGAACTCTTCCGACTTCACCGCACCCCCTCGCGGGAAAAACGGTTCCGTCAATCGTCCGTTTCAGAAAACCGCTTTTCCGAAACGGGAGGGCAAAGGTACAACAAATTTTTTAATTTGCAAATCGCATTATAAAATACGGACTATCAAGCCTTCCGAGCAGCCTTCGGAGAAATCAGCCATAGCCCCGCAAAGGTGAGCAGGCCGTTGAGGAGAAGCAACTCGAAACCGAAATGATAGTTCCATAGATATAGACAGGCCTTGACGATAAGAAACGAAAGCAGGGGCGAGAGCAACACCACGCAGGGGGTATAGCGGTCGCGCGGCTGCCAGGAGGTGTAGATGCCCGCCACGAACAGCCCCAACAAGGGCCCGTAGGTATAGGAGGCTATATCATAGACCATATTGATGACCGAATCGTTCTTGAAAGCATTGAAGGCCACGATGAGCAGCAGGAACAAGGCGGCCATGCTCAGGTGCACGATATAGCGGATTCTCTTTCGGCGTGCTTCGGGAAGATTGCGTCTCTCCACACCTAATATATCTATGGTGAAACTTGTGGTGACGGCGGTCAAGGCTCCGTCGGCGCTGGAATAGGCCGCCGACAGCACCCCTATCACGAAGCTCAACCCCGCCAGAGGCGAAAGGTATTGAATGGCCACCGTGGCGAAGAGATGATCGGAATCCACCACCGTCAACCCCATCTTATGGGCATAGAGGCCGAGCACGGCACCCAAGGCCAAGAACATCACATTCACCACCAAAAGAATGCCGCTGAGCGTAAACATATTCTTTTGGGCATCGCGCAGACTCTTGCAGGTGAGGTTTTTCTGCATCATATCCTGGTCGAGCCCCGTCATGGTGATTGTGACGAACATACCGCTCAGGAACTGCTTGATGAAAAAGCGCGAGCTCTTGGGGTCGGTGTCCCATATCTTGCTGAATGGGCTTTCGTTCACCGCCGCGCACATCTCGCCCAGCGACCACCCCATGCCGCGCGCCATGCACACCAAAGAAACCACCACCGCCAGCAGCATGAACGTGGTTTGCAGGGTGTCTGTCCAGACAATGGTGCGTATGCCGCCTTTCAAGGTATATCCCAAAATGAGCAGGATGAAAATCAAGGCGGCCACAAAGAAGGGTATCCCCATTTGACGGAAAACGAATTCATGCAGAACACTCACCACCAAAAACATACGCAATGTTGCCCCCAAGCTGCGCGAAAGCAGGAAATAGGCTGCGCCCGACTTGTAGGACTTCATGCCGAAGCGTTCCTGCAGATAGCCGTAGATGGAAGTGAGGTTCCTTTTATAATAGAGGGGAAGGAGGACTTTGGCGATGACGGCATATCCGGCCACAAAGCCCAAGACCATAGGGAGATAATAGAAATTCTCGCGCAACACATTTCCCGGCACCGACATGAACGTGACGCCCGACAGCGAAGCACCCACCATACCGTAGGCCACCACATACCACGGAGAGCGGCGGTTGCCGCGATAGTAGGCGTCGTCGTCGGCTTTGCGGCCGGTGAGCATACCTATGAGAAAGAGCAGAAACGTATAAAGCAGAAAGACGATTCCTATAAGGGCAGGTGTCATAGTGAAATCCGTTTAAAGGTTAGGGGAAACGAAATCCCGAAGCCAGGCTTCCGCAGAAAGCGCCTCGCCCGTGGTCTCCTGCACGAGTTCCGTCCACAGACGGCTGGCCCCGGCATGGAACAGTTGGCTCTGCAAGTGCTTGCCAACCTGTTCGAAGCCCACCAAATCGGGGTCTTGCGGGCTGCCCACCCGGGTGCAGCGGCAGCAAAACCAATCCAGCAACTGCGAGGCGAAGAGTTGCCCCAAAAACGTGTTGTGCGCGCTCACCGTTGTGAGGGAAAAATAGGCTTCGGCCGCCCAATTGGCGGAAAACGTTGCGGAAGTAGCGGAAAAGTGCATGTAGGTTTCGGCCAGTCCGTGCCAATTCTCTTCTACCGTGCCGGCATCGTTGGGCGAGGTGTAGAGCGATTTTTCGAAAGCATACAGAAAGAGGGCCCACCGCATCTCCATGATTTCGGTCCGTCGGAATTTTTCGAGATAGGAAGCCTGCATCTGTTGAGCCTGACCGAGCGAGAAAAGCCCCATGGAAAGCACCCAGTTGGAATAGCCCGCCATGGAACCGAAGAAAGCCCCCACCCCTTCCTGCAGAAAGGGCGCGGAGGGGGTACGCAACAAATACGGCAGGGCTTCGGGTATGTATTTATAGTAGCAGGCCTTTCCCGCCACCGCCAACAGTTGACGCATATCGTTTTCCGTGCCTTGAAGATGCCCCGCTATGCGGATATCCTTTCTCCTGTCTATATCGAAACACTGCAAAAAGGGTGATTCGCCATCTTGGGCGGGCGTGTGGCCGCCCCTCAGAATGTCGTCGACAGGCAAGCCTATGCCCGCAAAGAAGCGCGACACCGTTTGATGTATGTCGACATAACCGTAGTAGTGGTCGCGGTCGGTATTGCAGGCCGGCATACCGTTTTGCAGGAAATGTCCGCGATAGTGCCATGGCGCCAGATTGGAGCCTTTTACCGCGCATTGCCGGCGCAGATGCGCGTCGAGCTCTTTTTTCTGCCGCAGATAGGCTTCGTCCGTGCCCTGTTTGAGCAGGCAGGCCATACTGTCGACAAAGCTTTCACAGACACCGTCTTGAAACAACCGCAGTTGAAAATAATTGTCGAAACCCGTCTGCCGGGCCTGTTCGTTGCGCAAGGCCACCAAATGCAACAAAGTATCCTGCAGAACATCGCCCCGGCTCTTGAGTTTGTTCCACGCCGCCTGCAGTTCGGAAGAACGTTTGGAATAGCGCAAGGTTTTCTCGGCGCGGCGGATTTCGGGATCCTGCATATCCTCCTGAAGACGCAGACGCAGGAAGGTTTCTATGCCGAGAATTTCCTCCTGCAGGGCAAGGTCGGCTTGACAAGGCCGATAAAGGCGATAGAGGATATCCAGCTGACGGGACAGATAGGGGTCTTGTATGCGCTGATTGTCCC
>CAMWQD010000187.1 GCA_947176325.1 uncultured Bacteroidales bacterium
TTCGTTTCTCCGTGGAGCAAATGTGGCTAAAAAAAAGTAAGAAAAAAAATGACTTCGCTCTTGTTTTTTATAAAAATTTAGTTAGACGTTTTGGGCGGAAAGAAGGCTTGGGAAGCGGTTTTTCGATGTAAATGCTTGATTGGTATCGGGGTTGTTTCGGGCGTGGCGTTTCGGCGGGGAAAGGGTCGGTTCAAAATTTTTTTTGCGGGCGGATTTCCGGGAGTGTTGAAAACATTTTTCACGGAGGCGGGGAAGAAAAATTTATGAGGTGTTGATAAAAAAGGAGAGGGCCTGTATGCTTGGAAATTTCTTCGGCGCATACAGGCCCTCTCGGATTCCGTGCTTTCCGTTGCCGGTGGCCTACTTGGCGTAGTTCACCGCCCGCGTTTCGCGGATGACGGTGATTTTGATCTGTCCGGGATAGGTCATTTCCTCTTGAATCTTCTTCGAAAGGTCGAGCGAAAGCTGGCAGGCCTGGTCGTCGGTCACCTTGTCGGCACCCACAATAACACGCAGCTCGCGGCCGGCCTGAATGGCGTAGGTCTTTACCACGCCGGGGTAGGAGAGAGCCAGCGATTCCAGATTGTTGAGGCGGTTGATGTAGGCTTCCACCACCTCGCGGCGCGCGCCGGGGCGCGCGCCCGAAATCGCGTCGCACACCTGCACGATAGGCGAAATGAGATTGGTCATCTCGATTTCATCGTGGTGCGAACCGATAGCGTTGCAGACCTCGGGGCTTTCCTTGTATTTCTCGGCCAGTTTCATACCGATAATGGCGTGAGGCAGTTCGGGTTCGTTGTCGGGCACCTTGCCGATGTCGTGCAAGAGGCCGGCACGTTTGGCGATTTTGGGATTCAGACCCAGCTCGGCGGCCATGGTGGCGCAGAGGTTGGCCGTTTCGCGGGCGTGCTGCAAAAGGTTCTGACCATAGGAAGAACGATATTTCATCTTGCCTATCATACGGGTCAACTCATTGCTCATGTTCAAGATACCCAAGTCGATGCAGGTGCGTTTGCCCACTTCCATAATCTCCTGCTCAATCTGTTTTTGGGTCTTGGCCACCACCTCCTCGATACGGGCGGGATGGATACGGCCGTCGGTCACCAACTTGTGCAGCGAAAGACGGGCGATTTCGCGGCGCACGGGGTCGAAGCCCGAAAGGATAATTGCGTCGGGCGAGTCGTCGATGATGATTTCCACGCCCGTAAGCGACTCCAACGTGCGGATGTTGCGGCCTTCGCGTCCGATGATGCGGCCTTTGATTTCTTCGTTCTCGAGATTGAACACCGACACGGTGTTTTCGATGGCGTGTTCGGTGGCGGTGCGCTGAATGGTCTCGATGATGATTTTCTGCGCTTCCTTGTTGGCGGTGAGCTTGGCCTCGTTGACGATGTCCTTGATCTGGCTCAAAGCCTCCGACTTGGCCTCGTCACGCAAAGAATTTATCAACTGCGACTTGGCTTCCTCCGCCGAAAGTCCGGCCACGGATTCCAATTGCTTGATGTGCTGCGCCAGGCTCTTGTCTAATTCCGACTGCTTCTTGCTCACCACCTGCAATTGGTTGTTGAGGTTTTCTTTCAACGAACTCAATTCGTTGTTTTTACGCTGCACCTCCTCGAACTTGCGGTTGATTTCGGTTTCTTTCTGCTTGATTCTGTTTTCTCTGCCGGCGATGTTGCTGTTGCGTTCCTGTACGGCCTTTTCGTGTTCGGCCTTCATTTGGAGGAACTTTTCCTTCGCCTGAAGCAGTTTCTCTTTCTTTATGATTTCGCCTTTTTCTTCGGCTTCCGAAAGGATTTTTTTCCGCTTGCGTCTGAGCAAGAGGGTGGAGATCAGGGCCCACGCGCCGCCACCGACGGCGAAAGCCACGATCAAGAGTGCAAGATTATCCATATTGTATGATGATTTTTGCCTATTGAAAGCAAGAGCAAAAAAGTGGAAAAACCGCATGCCCTATAGAGCTTGGAAAACTCCGACTCTATATATAATGGGGCGGCCTGTTCTTTCGGGCTTCTTATGTCTCCAAAGGAGATTCCGGTGTCCGGCGAACCGGTTGTTCCGGAATTCAAAGCCTGCCTTCCCGACCCAGAGCGCATCCCCAACGTTTAAAATGTTGAGTTTTCAAACTGATGGTGAGCGATGCGGTTTTTCTCTTTCTTCGGCGCGAAAACGCCCGGAGGATATTTATAAGGAAAGACTGTTGTCTATCTGTCTCAACTTCTCCAACAATTCCCGATCTCTATAGGCTATGCTCTTTTCGTTCCTCAATGCGCTCAAGGTGTATTGCAAGGACACCATAGACAACAAGTCCTGATTGTCTTTGAACGCATAATTCTTGGCATAGCTCCGTACCTGTTCGTTTATTTTCTCCGCCGCTTCCCGGATGAGGGGCTCGTCGTCGGGACGAACCATGAGCTTATAGGGTCGCTCGCAGATAGTTACGGTTATAGGTATCTCGTTCATTTTTCGTTGTCCAGAAGCATCAGGCACCGGTCCACTTCTTTAATGAGTCCGTCTATGACGGCCTGCGCCCGTTGCCTTTCCTGCTTATCTCCGTTTCGGTTTAAGCTGCCGCTTACCTTCAATATGCTGTTTTTATTCTCTAATTCTTTGGTTTTCTTTTTCTGCATGTCGAGCATCGTTTCGGCCTGGTCGAGCCGGCTTCGGAGCTGACGGTTTTCCAATTCCAACTTGTTCAGTTTGGAAACCAGTTGGTTGGCTTTTTGTTCAATGTCCGAAACAAGGTTCTTCAATGCGTCCACGGTACTTTATATGGCAGGGTGCGAAGTTACGAAAAGTCGGGGGTATAAAAAAGCCGCAGGGTGTGAACTGCGGCTTCTCTCTTAAAAACGTGGACGATGAGATTTTACTTCACCGCCACCTTGATGCGTTTGTCGTTGGCTACGAGGATATACACACCGCCCAACTGAACGGGGATAGCCGTGGCATGGCCGTTATAGACACACTGCCCCGCCATATTGTACACCTGCACCACACCCCGGTCTTCCGACAGGTAAATCGTGCGGTTATGCACGAAAACGCCGAAATTATCCGCCTC
>CAMWQD010000188.1 GCA_947176325.1 uncultured Bacteroidales bacterium
CGAGACAGCCAATAGGGAAATCAAGTCGGAGGACGACGACCTGCACTACAACCTTTCGGGTTCGGAACAACTTGCGGCGCAATCGCGTCTGTATGCCGTGGCACGCGAGGCCTACCGCGATATGCAGCAGGTGCGCGCGCAGATAAGCAAGGCTATGGAAAGAGGCGTGGAATATGCCGACGAACAGTTTGTAGACAGCCTTTCGGAACTCTACCGTCTTGCGCAGGCCGCGTTTTCGGATGTATATATGGATTATGTGAAGACCTACCCCGATGATGCCCGCTCGGCCATCTATCTGATGCGTCACCCCGTAAAAGACACGTTTTTGGCCTACTACGAAACCTTGAGCGAGAAAGTGCGGGAGGGTGTGATGAAAGAAAACCTCGACGATGCCAAGCAGAAAGCCGAGAGGTTGCGCGAGCTCGATGCCAATGCCCTTTCGGCGCGCAGGGGCGAGGTGGCTCCCGATTTCGAGATGACCGATGTGGACGGCAACACCTTCCGTCTTTCGGATTTCAAGGACAAATATGTGGTGTTGGATTTTTGGGGCACGTGGTGTCCGTGGTGCGTGAAAGGCTTGCCCCGCATGAAGGCCTATCAGAAGAAATATGCCTCGAAAGTGGAATTCATCGGCATCAGCAACCGCGACAAAACCGAGAAGCTGAAGGAATTTCTGCAACAGGAAAACATGAAGTGGCGCAATGCGCAGAATGCGGAAGAGGGTAATCCCGATGTGGTTCTGATGTATGGCGTGAGCGGCTATCCCACCAAGATTCTGTTGGCTCCCGGCTTAGTTGTCAAGGGGCGTTATTTGGGTGAGGTGGAAGAGTTCTACAACGAATTGGATAAGCTCAGATAAAACGTTCTTGATCTATAAAAAAGCCTGCCGTGCGGCAGGCTTTTTTTATAGGTTCCCGAAAACCTTGCGCCCGAGAAATTCCACGCACAGCAGGCAAAGCAATAGAACAAGCACCCATTTTGTTTCGAGGGGAGAAACATAGGCTTCCCGCTCGTGGATGCGCGGCTTGAGGTCTTTCCGTTGGGAGAGGGCCTTTGCGGGAGAAGTGAAGTCGTGATAGAAGAATTCGCCTTGATAGGAAAGGGCGAGATTGCGTAGCAAAGCGATGTTTGCGGGCATCTGCGGGTTTTCCAAGCGCCCGGCCTCCACGGTTACGCGCCCTGTGTTCCGATAGGTGTTTTCGCCCAGTTGTGCGCTTGCCGTATAGGTGTAATCGCCCTCGGGCAAGGTGCCTGCGTCCAGACGATAGGCGTCTCCGTCGGGGGCGAACAGAAAGTCGTAGTTTTTCCCGCTTTCCTCATGGCGCAACACAAAACGGATGTCGGACTGGCCTACTTTTTCGAAAGAGGCATTGTAGAGCGTGGCGCGCACCAACAGGTTTTCGGAGGCGGAAAGGGTTTCGGGACACTGAATTACCAAGTTCTCCTGCGGCTTTTCGGTGGAGAGCAACTGCACGAAGCGGTCTGTGAGACGGTCGAAAATCCGCGTGTTTCCATGGGTTTGATAGTCGGCTATCCGCCACCGCCAAAGCCCGTGTCCGGTTACCACCGCCACGGGGTAGGGCGTGGATACGTTCAGCCAAAACAGAGGGTCGCGGGTAGGGGTTTGCAGAATGTCCTGATAGAACACGCATTCCCCGCCCGAAGATGTTTCGTAGCGAGCAAAGGGCGTGTAGAGGGGCGGAAAACGGCGGTAGGCCTCCGCTTCTTCTTTCGGGATTTCGAAAAGGGAGAAATCGGGCGAAAGGGAGGCTTGCGCCTCGTTCCAGCCACCCCGGGGCGTAAGGTTCAGGCCTGTTTCGCGGCGGGAGAGTTTCGCCAAATCGGTGCTTGCGCTCACGATATACCACACGGGTTTTTCGCGCAGAACTTCGTCGAAGTTGTGCAGGTCTTCGCGGGGGGAGGGCAGGCCATGCAGGAGGATAAGGTCGTAGTCGCGCAGTTGTTTTGCCTTGAAATCGGAGGGGGCGCCTTGCAACGTCCGCACGTCGGTTTCGTATTTTCCGCTCGAGGCGAGGCTTCGCGCCAAGGCTCCCATGTCGGGATGTGCGGTCTGTCCCAAAATCAGGATTTTGCGTTTGCTTTCCAGCACCTTGATGCGGAACGTGGCCGTATTGTTGCGCAGGTCGCGTTCTCCCTCCTGCGCGCTCAAAGCAATCTGATAGCGGAACACGCCCGCTTCGGTGGCGGGAATTTCATATTCGATTTCGGTTTCATCGCTTCTCCACGTGCCGAAATCAATCTCGCTCTCCTCCATTACCTCGCCTTGCAGGGATAGCTGCAAGCGTGCCTTGCCTTGCGCAAGCAGACGTTTGCCCACCTGTATGCGCACGGGAAAGACATTGCCTTTGAATGCGTAGGGATTATATTGGATGTCGCCGATATAGGTGTCTGCATGAAGGGTGGTGTCGCCCAAGCCGATACAGAAGAGAGGCAGGGCGCAGGAACGGTAGGCGTGAAGCGGGTCGGCGCCCATGTTGACGTTGCCGTCCGAAATCAAAAGCACACAGGCATCGGGATTGCCTTGCGCCTGTTTTTTTATGGTGTTGAAAAGATTTTCGTAATGGGTGGATTCGGCATCGCCGAAATCGATTCTCCGCACCTCGAAGTTGTCTTCCAAACGGGTGCAGAGCGTGTGGATAGAGGAAAGGGCGGCGGGTGTGAGTGCGTTCTGCATGGAGGCGGACTCATCCACGGCCACAAAGCAAAGGGGTTTGCGTATTTCCTGACGGTGAATTTTATAGAGGGGCGAGAAGAGGACGAAACAAAGCAGAAAGACGAACGCGAAGCGCAGGGCGGCAAGGGTGTACCGCCACGGTTTTCCGAGTTCGTCTTTCCTGTTTCTCGTGTACAGGAGGGCGGCGTAGAGTGCCGCCACCGCACACGATATAAATATTGCGAGAAGCATATTACATGTTCATGCCGCCACACACGTGCAGCACCTGTCCGCTTACATACGAAGACAGGTCGCAGGCGAGGAACAGACATACATTCGCCACGTCTTGGGGCGTGCCGCCACGGTGCAAGGGAA
>CAMWQD010000189.1 GCA_947176325.1 uncultured Bacteroidales bacterium
TATACGGACTTGGGTGTGGGCCGTGGCGTGTGCGGGGGTGTTGATGACGGGATGCGGCAGGACTATCGGCGATGGTGTCGAAAGTGGTTTTGCAGCGCCGCTCTATCCGGACTATGGCGACGGCTTGGTGATTCCCTGCAATATCGCGCCTCTGAACTTTTGTCTACCAGACTCGTTCACAAAGATTTGTGCAGAAGTTTATGTGGAAGGGAGCGAATCGGCGACAACAAAGCGGCTCCGCGCCGGCAAACGCGGCATTGTCTTTCCTCAAAAATATTGGGCGGAACTGCTGCGGGAAGCCTATACATCGCAAAACCCTATTTGCCTTGTGGTTAGCGCCCGCGCCGCAAGCGGCCAAAACTACACTTTCCCTGTGGTGCGCTGGCACGTGGCCGACTCCATTGATCCCTACCTCACCTATCGCCTTGTGCAACCCACCGACGGCGTGTATAACGAATTGAATCTGTGGGAGCGTTGCATGGAGGATTTTTCGACCCGCAAGTTGGTGTCCAACAGCCTGATGAACCACAACTGCTTCAACTGTCACACCTACCACAACGGCGATGCGGCCTCGATGAGCCTGCACTTCCGCAACCCCTCCAACGGCACGCTGCTGATGGTGGACGGCGATTTGAAGAAGATTCGTGTGCCCTCGCAGGACGAACTTGCCGAGATGTTGCCGCCCGAAAAGCGGATGCCTCTCAATCTTGTCTATCCCTCATGGCACCCCGGGGGCGACTGGATAGTGTTTTCCACCCGCATCGAAGGAGTGGGCGGCTACGCGGCGCACAAGCGCTTCTTCAACCTCCTCGACACGGCTTCCAATCTCGTATTGTATGACGTGGTTCACAACCGATTGGTTTTCGATACGTTGGTGTGGACGGAAGATTTTGAGGAAACGTGGCCGGCCTGGAGCCCCGACGGGGAATGGCTGTATTTCTGCCGCACGGCCAAGGTGAGCGCCGATACGGTGGCCCGCTACACCAACCCTACCGAGCGGGTGCGCCATATCTATTTCGACTTGGTGCGGGTGCGTTTTTCGGCTGCCGAGGGGCGTTTTGTGCCGCCTGTGGAGGTGTTGATGCAGGGCGAGGCGGGGGAAAGTTATTCGGTGCCGCGTATGAATCCCAACGGAGATATTTTAGTGTATTGCAAGGCTTTGTTCAATTCGGTGCCCTATCATGCCTACGGCGATTTGTTGGCTATGGATAGGGACGGGAACGCCATCGACTGCTCGGTGCTCAATTCGCCCGAGTCGGAGAGTTGGCACGAATGGAGTTCCAACGGCAAATGGCTGGTTTTTGCGAGCAAGCGGGGCGACGGCCTCTATTCCCTCCCCTACTTCTCCTATTTCGACGGAAAATCGTTCCACAGGCCTTTCCTCCTGCCGCAGAAAGACCCGCGTTTCTATCAAACTTTCCTCAAGGCCTTCAACCTCCCCACCTTGGTGCGCAACGCCTCTCCCCTCACTCCCCAACAGGCCGCCGCGTTGCAGAAAGAAGGCTTGGAAAACAACCTCCTCACCCCCTCCGACCACCAACACTTAGCCCATTAGTGGCCGGAGTCTTGGGATGTGGGGGTAGATTGAGGGGTGAAGGCGCTTAGGTCGGGGATGTGGGCGTCTTGCAGGCTCCATTGCCGCCATTTCTGCGGATTGAGCGGCGAAGGGGTACGGCTGAAGACAGGGAAAATCTGCATGCGCATATTCCCCTTATAATAATACGGATTTCTCTCGGGAATAACAAAGGGTGTGGAAAAACGGGCGGCCGCGGGCTGGCCCTCCGCGCTATCGCACTCGAAATGCGCTATATACAAGGCCGAATTGGAGCCATTCTGCATCTTGCTCCTATACACCACCCACTTGCCGTCCACGCTCCAGCCCGCGGCCGCCTCCCCATCGGGACTGTTGAGCTCGCTCACGGCGCGAAGCGTGTCTTTCTCGGTATCTATCAAATAAATATCACCTTGATTTTGCGAAGCATGCGAGCCCATCATCATGGCCGAAACCAAGATATACCGCCCCTCGGGATGCACGGCGGGCATGGCCGCGCTCACCAAACTGCGGCTTACGGCACTCACTAATTCGGGCTCTCCGAAACTATCCGTAACAGGGTCGAAATCACATTTATACAAATCGTAGCGGAAAGCGATAAGCGCCTCTTTCTCGGTGTCGGGCGTAAGGCTGTCTAAGGGAAGCGTGGCGGTGCGGCAGAAATAGAGGGTGCGTCCGTCGGCGCTCCACGCAGGGAAAGTGTATTGAAAGGCGGTGTCGCTCAGCGCGGGAGAGGTGAAGATGCGGTCGCGGCGGATGTCGTAGAGCACGATGCGCCCGCCGTAGTCGGCGATAAGGTCTTGGGTGCGGTGGGAATTGACGTAGTAAAATGGCGCTATTTTTGTGGTAGCAAATGCGATATAAGGGTATGCAGGATTGTGGGAGGGATAGGAAAGACGGAAATCGTAGGTGGCGGGGATGGTGAGCTTGCGGACGGTGTCGGCGTGGATGACGAGCGTGCCGGCGTGGGCGCCGCGTATGTGGACAATCATACGCCCGGCGTTCCCGGCGCCCACCGCATGGCAGTTCATGCAGTTGTTGTCGGTGAGAGCGTTGTCGATAAGTAATTTATGCTCAAAATCCTGCAAGGAGCGTTGGTAGACTTGCAGGCGGCCTCCGGGGTTGTCGTCGAAGGGGCCGGAACGGTAAATCACATAGGGGTCTATGCTGTCGGGGCTGATTTTCCAAGAAAAGGGCGCGAAGGTGTCGATGTGGATTTTGAGCGCGCCGTGGTTGGCAACAGCCTGCGAGGTGAGTTTGCGCCAGGTGCGGAGCGGAAACTGCACCTTGCCCCGCGTTTTCAGCGTGAGGAAATCGACCGCCGTGCCTATGCTGTCGCAGACATCAATCCGCACGTGGTGGCGGCGGATTCCGTTATCGCGGATATAAAAATTGAGGGGCGCGATGTTGCAGGGCAACACCAAATCCTTGCCGTAATCGGGGTAGATGAAGGTTTCAACAGTCTCCGACGGCCTACATCCCACCGCTCCAAGAG
>CAMWQD010000190.1 GCA_947176325.1 uncultured Bacteroidales bacterium
TTTCAAAATTAAGCATGTTTTTCCATAGGGAGCTCGGATTTGCCTCATTTTTAACATTTTTTAGGCTTTTTTAAGATTTGTTTAGAATTGAGAAGCCGATGCGCCGTAAAAAAAAGAAGGCGGCCGAGGTTCCCTCGGCCGCCTTCATCCCGCCCCTTGCGGGGCGGAAAAAACAGGCTGATACCTATACCAATTCGTGGATTACCAGACCCGAACGCAATTTGGGTTCGAACCAAGTGGTCTTGGGAGGCATGATGTTGCCGCTGTCGGCAATGTCGATAATCTGCTTCATGCTAACCGGATAGAGGGCGAAAGCCACTTTCATCTCTCCGTTATCCACACGACGCTTGAGTTCGCCCAGACCGCGGATACCGCCTACGAAGTCGATACGCTTGTCTGTACGCAGATCCTTGATGCCCAAAATCTTGTCGAGAACGAGATTGGAAAGGATCGTCACATCGAGCACGCCGATGGGGTCGGCATCGTTGAAGGTGCCGGGCTTGGCGTTGAGTTTGAACCAGTGGCCATCTACATACACGCTGAATTCGTGCAGGCAGGAGGGCTTGTAGATTTCGGTACCCATGTCCTTCACTTCGAACGATTCACCGAGGGCGGCGATGAACTGGTCTTTCGTCAAACCGTTCAAATCCTTCACCACGCGGTTGTAGTCGATGATATTGAGCTGGTTGTCGGGGAAAATCACCGTCATGAAGAAGTTGTATTCTTCTTTGCCGGTGTGGTTGGGATTGTTCTCCTTCTTTTCCTGACCCACCAAAGCGGCGGCGGCGCTGCGGTGGTGACCGTCGGCGATATACATGGCCGGAACGTCTTTCTTGAACAGTTCCACCAGTTCGGCGATGATGGCCTTGTCGTCAATCACCCAGAAACGGTGGCCGAAACCGTCTTCCTTGGCTACGAAATCGTAGAGAGGCTTCTGCGCGGTGATGCCGGCCACGATTTCATCGATGCGCTTCACGGCGGGATAGGCGAAGAACACGGGTTCCACGTTGGCGTTGGTGATACGCACGTGCTTCATACGGTCTTCTTCCTTATCCTTGCGGGTAAGCTCGTGTTTCTTGATGATTTTGTTCACGTAGTCTTCGCTGGCGGCGCAGGCCACGATGCCGTACTGCCATTTCTTGAGGTCCATGCTCTGCGCATAGATGTAGAGCTTTTCTTCCTCGTCCTTCACCAACCAGCCGTTGTCCTTGAACTTGTTGTAGTTGTTCACCACCTGCAGATACACTTCGGGCGAATGTTCGTCGGTGCCTTGGGGCAGGTCAATTTCGGCCTTGGTTACGTGAAGCAGGCTGTAGGGATTGCCTTCGCATTCCTTGCGGGCTTCTTCGGAGTTGAGCACGTCATAAGGACGGCTGGCCAACTTTTCCACAATGCTGACAGGAGGTCTGAATCCCTTGAAAGGTTTGATAATCGACATGATATTTATTTTTATTGGTTATTCTCTTTAAGGTGCGAAGATACGATTTTTTCGTATCTTCGCACTCCTTTCGCTCCGTTTTCCCAACGGACGAGAGTTATAAGGACCCGTAGTTCAATGGATAGAATTTCAGATTCCGGTTCTGACGATAGGAGTTCGAATCTCCTCGGGTTCACCACTTTTCCTGCGTTGCAGTTCTGCAGGACATTTTCAGCATGAAACAGATAGACACCAGACAAAAAGAAGGTTGGAAACCGGTATGTGTGTTGAGCATCGCCGGTTCGGACAGCGGAGGCGGCGCGGGCTTGCAGGCCGACCTCAAGACCGTTTCCTCTTTGGGCGGGTTTTCGGCCACGGCCGTAAGCGCCGTTACCGTACAGAACACACAGGGCGTGAAGGCGGTGTTGCCCGTGCCCGTGGAAACCGTCTGCGCGCAGGTGGAGGCCGTCTGCGAGGATCTTCATCCGGATGCCGTCAAGATAAGCATGCTGCCCGACGCCGCCTTGGCCGCGCCTTTGGCCGAAATCCTCAAAAGACACGCTTGCCGGCATATTGTCATCGACCCCGTGATGGTGGCCACCTCGGGGCATACCCTAGTGGAAGTGCCCGGAGTGCGGAGTTTGGTGGAACATCTCTTTCCCTTGGCCGAAATCGTCACGCCCAATCTGGAGGAAGCGCAGGTGTTGGCCGCAGGCGAAATCTGCGATGAGGAAGCCTGCCTGCAGGCGGCGAAAAAGATCCTGCAAAGCGGAACGGAAGCGGTATTGATTAAGGGGGGGCATGCGCAAGGGGAAGATATGAAAGACCTTCTGCTCTCGCAGCACGAGCCCGACGCCCCGCATTGGTTCCGCTCCCCCCGTATACATACCTCCAACCTGCACGGAACGGGCTGTACGCTTTCGGCCGCCCTCGCCTTCTTCCTCGCTTCGGGCTATGGGCTCGAAGAAGCGGTTTCCGCCGCCAAGCATTATATCAGCCATGCTATCGAAGCGGCGAAAGACATGCACTTGGGCGAAGGTTCGGGGCCGGTAAATCATTTCTTCGCCCCGGTTGCCTGCACGCCCCCACTTCCGAAGAAGCACGCCCTTTAAAACCATAACTTATGAAAATCACTTTCAACGGAAATACGGAGGATTTTTCCTCCACAACCTTGGCCGAGCTGCTCGAAAGCAAAGGCCTTGCGGACAAGACAGGCATTGCCGTCGCCCTCAACAACACCGTGGTTCCACGCACGGAATGGGGTAAGACACGCTTGGGCGAGGGCGACCGTATTCTGCTCATCGGCGCCTCGTACGGGGGATAGCCGGTTTATCGCGTTATAAAAAAAAGCGGGAGGGGGCTGTCTGAACAGACAGCCCCCTCCCGCTTTTAACGCAGAAAGAACGAACTTATCGGATAAACGCCTTCAACAGCACCGACTGATTATCTTCCGTAAACAATCTCACGATATACATACCCGCCGCATATCCCTGCAACGGAATCGTATATTGTCCCGCAGAAGCGAAGTTGTCTTCGTAGAGGATTTTTCCCGTCACCGAGCTAACCTGCATACGGCAGGCCTGTCCCACTTCGAGCGTAAAGAGACCCGAAGCCGAGGGATTGGG
>CAMWQD010000191.1 GCA_947176325.1 uncultured Bacteroidales bacterium
GGCGGGGGGAATGAAGTGGTCGGGGAGGCCGAGGCGTTCGATGGGCTGGGTGTAGCCGTGCGTGGTGGCGAATTCGCAGATGGCCGCGCCGAAACCGCCTTCGAGAACGCCGTCTTCTACGGTAACAATCCGTTTATAGCGTTTGAAAATCTGATGCAGCAAATCGGTGTCGAGCGGTTTGAGAAACAGCATATTGTAAAGACCGAAACGTTTTTGGCAACCGGCCTCGCGTGTCAACTCGACGGCTTTGAGCACGTGGTTGCCGATATGTCCGAGCCAAAGCACCGCCGTATCGTCGCCTTCCTGCAGACAGACTCCCTTGCCGATGGGCAACGCCCGCAAAGGTGTCTTCCAACGGGGCGTCACTCCCCTACCCCTCGGATAGCGGATAACGAAAGGACTTTGCTGACTGTCGAGCTGCGCGGTGAACATGAGGTTGCGCAAATCTTCCTCGTTCATGGGCGCACTCACCACGAGATTGGGGATGGGGCGAAGGAAGGCAAGGTCGAACACACCGTGATGCGTGGGGCCGTCCTCCCCTACTAATCCCGCACGGTCGAGGCAGAGCACCACGGGCAGGTTCTGCAAGGCCACGTCGTGGATAATCTGGTCGTAGGCACGTTGCATGAAAGAGGAATAGATATTGCAGAAAGGCCGCAGCCCCTCGGCGGCCAAACCTGCGCTGAATGTAACGGCATGTTGCTCGGCGATGCCCACGTCGAACACTCTTTCGGGCATTTTCTTCATCATCATGTGCAGCGAACATCCCGTGGGCATGGCGGGCGTGATGCCTACAATCCTAGGGTTCTGACGGGCGAGTTCGATGATGGTCTTTCCGAAAACGTCCTGATAACGGGGCGCGAGCCTTAAATTAATAGAATTTTTGAGAAGTTTACCGGTGCGTGGTTCATAGGCTCCGGGGGCGTGGTAGACAATGGGCGACTGTTCGGCCTGACGCAGCCCCTTGCCCTTGGTGGTGACGATATGCAACAACTTGGGGCCCTGTATGTTCCTGAGGTCTTGCAGCACCTCCACGAGCGTATGCATATCGTGCCCGTCGATAGGGCCGAAATAGCGGAAGTTCATGGCTTCGAACAGGTTGCCCGACGGACGGAAGAAAGAGCGCGTGGAGGCCAGCACCTTGCTTATGAAACGTTTGGGGTCTCGGCGACGGAGTTTGTCTCCGCCCATTTTGTCCCACATGTTGTTTTTGATGCGGTTGTAGCGTTGGGAGGCCGTGATGCGGGTGAGGTAGGTGGAGAGGGCGCCTGTGCTGACATCTATCGACATGCCGTTGTCGTTGAGAATCACAAGCATATCGCTCTTGGCCACCCCTGCGTTGTTGAGGCCTTCGAAGGCCATGCCGCCCGTCATGGCACCGTCGCCTATCACGGCGATATGCCGGCGGTCGGTTTCGCCCTTGAGTTTGGAGGCCACGGCCATGCCGAGAACGGCCGAAATGGAGGTGGAGGAATGCCCCGTGCCGAAAGCGTCGTATTCGCTCTCGCGGCGCGAGGGAAAGCCGCTCAAACCGTCTTCGCAGCGAATGGAGGGGAATTTATCCCTGCGCCCCGTAAGAATCTTGTGGGCGTAGGCCTGATGTCCCACGTCCCACACCAAGCGGTCGTAGGGGGTGTTGAAGACGTAGTGCAGGGCCACGGTGAGTTCCACCGTTCCCAGCGACGCGCCCAAATGCCCGGGATGCGAGGCCAGCACTTCGATGATGTAGGCGCGCAGTTCGTCGGCCACTTCCTGCAGGCGGGCGGCGGGGAGGCGGCGTAAATCGTCGGGGGTATGAATGCGGGATAAGAGGTTGTCGTTCATTTACTTCATGAGGCCGACCTTGCAGACCAAATCCACCACGCGGTTGGAGTAGCCGAATTCATTGTCGTACCAAGCCACCACCTTCACGAAATTGCCGTCCATCACCTTGGTGAGTTTGGAATCGAAGATGCACGAAATGGGGTTGCCCACGATGTCGATGCTCACGATGGGGTCGGTGCAGTATTCGATATAGCCTTTCATGTAGCCTTCGGAGGCTTCCTTCATGGCGGCGTTCACTTCTTCTACGGTGACGTTGCGGTTGAGTTCGGCGGTGAGGTCTACCACCGAGCCGTCGGGCGTGGGCACGCGCATGGCGAAGCCGTCCATCTTGCCCTTGAGGTCGGGCAACACCAAACCTACGGCCTTGGCCGCTCCGGTGCTGGTGGGGATAATCGACACGGCGCAGGCGCGGGTGCGGCGCAGATCCTTGTGGGGGGCGTCGAGAATGATTTGGTCGTTGGTGTAGGAGTGAATGGTATTCATCAAGCCGTGCTTGATGCCGAACTTCTCGTGCAGCACGCGGGCCATGGGTGCGAGGCAGTTGGTGGTGCAGGAGGCGTTGGAGATGAGTTTCATATCGGGGGTGAGGATATGGTCGTTCACACCCATCACGATGGTGGCGTCGGTGTCGGTTTCCTTATCGGCGGGGGCGGTGAGCACCACTTTCTTGGCGCCGGCATTGAGGTGGGCGGTAACTTTCTCGCGGCTGCGGAAGCGTCCGGTGGCTTCCACCACTACGTCCACGTTTTCTTTGCCCCAAGGGATGTTGGCGATGTCGTTTTCGCGATAGAGGTTGATTTTCTTGCCGTTGACTACGATAGCGTCTTCGCCTTCGGCGTGTACTTCGCCTTTGAAGCGTCCGTGAACCGAATCGTATTTGATCAGGTGTACCAAAACTTCGGCGTCTGTATTAATATTAAAGGCGACCACCTCCACTTCGGGGCGTTCCATAAGATTTCTGAACACGATGCGGCCGATTCGTCCGAGACCGCAGATGCCGACTCTGATTTTTTCCATAATTCTTGACTTTTTTACGTGGTACAAAGATACGAAATTTCTTGTTTTTACAGAAAAACGGTCATTCTCCGCGCTATAAAGTGCTTCGCATCCCGCGAGTTTTGCACGAATGACACGTTTTTCTTACTTCTACTCAACGTCAACGACTTGCAGGGGGTGGGTGTAGAC
>CAMWQD010000192.1 GCA_947176325.1 uncultured Bacteroidales bacterium
CTCGGTTCACACCCCCTACCCAACCGGCATTGGCCCATGAACCGTGCCGCCCCGACCCCGACATTCCATTCACCACCAACCCGTCTTTCTCCGTAGCGGCGGGAATCACCACCCCACCCGGACACATACAGAACGAGAAAATATCGCACGAAGAAGTCTTTTCCACAAAAGCATACTCGGCGGGCGGCAAATCACAACGCTTTTCCGCACCCTTATACTGCAACGCATTTATCAAAGCCTGCGGATGCTCCACACGCACACCGAGCGCAAAAGGCTTTTCCTCCAACGCCCAACCCTCGCGGTCGATGTAGCGGTAGAGGTCGTCGGCCGAATTTCCCGTAGCCAGAAAAAGAGCATCACCCTTATATTCCACGCCGTTCTGATCGACCACCGCCGCAAACCGCCCCTTGTTGTCGGTGAGGATTTGCTTCACGCAAGTGGAAAAACGGATTTCCGCACCCGCTTCCAAAAGCGCCTCCCGCATACGCCGCACGATAGCCGGCATACGGTCGCTGCCCAAATGCGGATGCGCTTGATAAAGGATAGAAGGGTCGGCGCCATAGTGCACGAATGCGCGCATCACACGGCTTATATCCCCGCGTTTACTGGAACGGGTATAGAGCTTGCCGTCGGAAAAACAACCGGCCCCACCCTCGCCGTAAGCGTAGTTGGACTCTGTATCCAAACGGCCTTCCCGACACAACGCCCCCACATCCTTGGCTCGTTCATCCACCTTCTTGCCCCGCTCGAGAAGCGTCACCTTCACCCCCGCATGGCAAAGCGCCAAAGCCGCGAAAAGCCCCGCCGGCCCCATGCCGACCACAACCACACCCGCCTGTTTCTTGGAAGCCTCCGCTTTCTTCATTTCGAAATGATACGCAGGCTCCACATAACGGTCGGGCGCGGTATACACCTCCACCAACGCTTCATAGCAAGGAATCTTAGGACGCGCGTCCAACGAAAGACGGCACAGACGCACATGCGAGATAACATTCAAAGGCACCTTCAACGCCTCCGCACAAGCCTTTTCAAGAGCCTGTCGGCCAAGGCCGCTCCCCGCCCGCAGTTTAATCCGAAGGGTTGTCTTCATAACTATTCGAAGGTTATGACAAGTTGCAACATCCTGCTGTTGAGGCGGTTGATACGATCCGTATAGATAGTGTTGTCGCGCATGAGCAAATCGAGGAAACCGAAATAGGCCTTCAGTTCCACCGCAATCTTGTTGTTGTAGGGCAAGAAGAAATCCCAGCCCACACCGGCCGTCACACCGAAATCGTGGCGGTCGAGCTTGAGGGGAACCTCCTCCTGTCCGTTGCCTTTCTTCTTGGATTTATGGCTCGCCATATCGAGCACATATTGAACGCCCGCCGTAACGTAAGGACGATGATCGACCATACGCGCCGCCTTCCATTTCACTTCCAACGGCACAAAGACCATGATGCTCTCCACGGTCTTCTTCTCGGTAAAAATCCTGTCGGCCTCGGAAATCTTATATTCGATATTGCGCGACCCCATGCTGAACGTAGGTATGCAGCGCAAGTTGAACCATTTTCCCATACGCAGGTCTGTCACCACGCCCACCGAGAAACCGGGGCTGAAACCATGACGGATGCCGAGGAGGGAATCGCCCTCAAAACCTAAATTTTGGTCGCTCTTAATGGCAAAGTCCATGAAATTGATGCCGAGACTGAAGCCGAAATGAAACATACGGCTGTCGTAAAGAGGCGTATTGGGAACTTTGGAACCCGAAAAGCCCAGGGCGTACGCGCTCGGCCGCCCCGCAAGCGCAAGGCAGATGCCAACAAGCGATATCTTAAGGAAAATGTGTCTTTTCATAAAACGTATCCGCCCTTGCGGGACGGAAAGCTCACCCCATAGGCTACTCTCTGATTACACGAAACATGCCGTTTTCCTCGAGCTTGATGATGCGCGAGGGACGCACATCGCCGAAGGATTGTTCGTTCACAATGGCGATATGATCGACACCGGCCAAGATAGGCTCGGCGATGTCGGCCAACTTGAGCGGTGCGGGAAAGCCCGATATATTGGCCGAAGTCGACACGATAGGCTTGCCGAATTTCGCAATCACCTCCGAACAGAACTTACCCTGCACAATGCGGATAGCCACACTTCCGTCCGCTCCCGGCACATTGTCGGCCAGGCCGCGGCCCTGCGGATAGATAATCGTGAGAGGCGTATCGCTCATCGCTTCCAAGAGATCGTAGGCCACGGGAGGCACCTCCTCCACATAAGCCTTCATCATCTCCACCGAATCGGCAAGAATGATGAAACTCTTGTCCTCCTCGCGGTTCTTGAGGCGGTAGATGCGCGATACCGCATCCTTGCACGTGGCATCACAGCCCAATCCCCAAATGGTGTCGGTGGGATAGAGCAATGTTTCACCTTTCTGCAACGCTTTCACGCAGTTGCGTATCTCCAAATTCCTCAATCTGCTTGCTTGCGGCATTTTTGCATTATTTCGGGTCCTTCAACCTGCAAATTTCGTCATTTTTGCCCAAACAACCAATCTGAGGGTGGAGTTGATTTTGTTATTCGGAGGTTCCGAGAAATCCTACTCGAACACGATGTTGGAGGCGCCGCTTGTGTTGGACTTAAGCACCTTGGGGTGACCTTTCACGTAGATGTCGGAGGAGCCGGACGCACTGCCCGAGAAAGTTTCCGTCACGGTGAGATAGGCTTCGGAAGCGCCCGAAAGAATACCCTCAAAATTCTTTACCGGAAAGTCGTACATCTTGGCCTCCGAAGAGCCCGAAAGCGTCATATCCATATCGTTGCCGCTTCCTTTCAGCTCCATTTCCGAAGCACCCGACAAACCCACAACCGCCCGGTTCACACCCAACATCTCGCCCTCGAAAGAAGACGCGCCCGAAAGCGAAATTTTCAGCTTGCCCACGTGCACAATTTACCCGACGAAAGAAGCCGCGCCCGAAAGCCAGATGGTCATGTATCGCTTTTGTGAGTCGTAAAGACCCTACAA
>CAMWQD010000193.1 GCA_947176325.1 uncultured Bacteroidales bacterium
GTCATCACCCTCTCCCCCGCCCAGCAAAAGGCTTTCGACACCATTAAGGAAGGTTTGCAGGAAAAGAACGTCTGCCTTTTGCACGGCGTCACCTCGAGCGGCAAGACCGAAATCTACATCAAGTTGATTCAGGAGGTGATGACGCAGGGCAAGCAGGCCCTTTTCCTCTTGCCCGAAATTGCGCTTTCTACACAGATGATCAATCGCCTGCGCAAGTATTTCGGCGACAAGGTGGGGGTCTATCATTCCCGCTACAACGAAGCCGAAAAAGTGGAGATATGGCAGCAGACCGGACGGCGCTATCAGGTGATTTTGGGTGCGCGCTCGGCGCTTTTCCTGCCCTATACGAATTTGGGCTTGGTGGTGGTGGACGAAGAGCACGAAACTTCTTATAAACAGCAAGATCCCGCTCCCCGATATCAAGCCCGCGACGCGGCAATCTATCTGGCACATCTGCACGGCGCCAAGACCGTGTTGGGTTCCGCCACGCCCTCCCTCGAAAGTTATTACAACGCCATTCACGGCAAATACGCCTTGGCCACGCTCTTCACGCGCTACAACGACGTGTGTCTGCCGCAGGTGTGGGTGGCCGACATGCGCGAGGAAAGGAAACGGAAAACCATACAGGGCAACAATTTCTCGTCGCTCTTGGTCGAGAAGATGAATGCGGCTTTGCAGGCGGGCAAGCAAATTATTCTGTTTCAGAACCGGAGAGGCTTTTCGCATCGTCTGGAATGTGCCGACTGCGGCTACGTGCCCACCTGCCCGCGTTGCGATGTCACGCTCACCTATCACAAATATCAGAATATATTGATGTGCCACTATTGCGGACACACCCAAACCGCGCCCCATGTCTGCCCGCAATGCGGCGGGGCGCAGATGCGTCTGAAAGGTTTCGGCACCGAGCGTATCGAAGAAGATTTGAACCTGCTCTTTCCCGATGCCAAGGTGGCGCGCATGGACTTGGACAGCACCCGCGCCAAGGATTCCTACCGCCGCATCATCGAGGATTTCGAGCACCGCAAGACCGATATTCTGGTGGGCACGCAGATGGTTACCAAAGGGCTTGATTTCGACAATGTGGGGGTGGTGGGCATTGTGGATGCCGACGGCTTGATTTCCTTTCCCGATTTTCGCGCCTACGAGCGCAGTTTTCATCTGATGACGCAGGTGAGCGGACGGGCGGGACGCAAGGGCGGAGGCGGCGAGGTGGTGATTCAGACCCACAAACCGGAATATTCCGTCATTCAGGAGGTGATGAATTCCGACTACGCCTCCATGTATACCACGCAGTTGCAGGAAAGGCTCACGTTCCAATACCCGCCTTTCTACAGGCTCGTCCGTTTGAGCGTGCGCCACAAGGACGAAAGATTGGTGGGGCAGGCTTCGGCCGCTTTGGCGGAAAAGCTACGTATGAAGTTGGGCGAAAGGGTGTTGGGGCCTCAGTTCCCTATGGTAAGCCGCATCAATCTCTATTATATCCGCGAAATATTAATAAAAATAGAGCGTTCCACAAAGAGCGAAGCTATGAAAAAGAGCGTATGGGATGTGTTGGACGATTTCTATGCCGATACGGCTTTCCGTGCGGTGCGGGTGGTGATAGACGTGGATCCTTGAGCGGGAAAACCGCTATTCCTCCACATAAAGATAAATATCCTCGTTCTGTTTTTTCATGAGGTAATTTTCCCGCCCGTAGGTCTCCACAAAATCGCCGTCGTTCTTAAAGCGGGCTATTTCTTCCTCGTTGTGCTTGATTTCGCGTTGATAGAATTCGCGCATCCGTTTCATCTCGCGGTTTTCCCGCCGCGCCCGTATCTGCGTGAAGAGGGTGTTGGGCGAAAGGAAGAAGAACCATGCCGCAAAAAACAGCAGAATCAGCACATAGTTCCTCCCCCTCCAGTTCCAGAAGCGGAGAATCCAATCCTTTGCCGTTTTTCTCTCTGCATTCGCCATAGGTGCAAATTTAGGCATTTTTCCCTTCGGGCTCCGACAGGCCGGCGAAGCTCAGTATTTCGTCCGCCAATTCGCGGTTGTTGCTCAAACGGGGCACCTTGTGCTGCCCGCCCAATTTGTCCTTGGCTTCGAGCCAGCGCAGGAACGTGCCTTGCGGCAGGGGAACGATTTGGGGCTGTTTGAGCATCAGGTCGTGGGTACGTTTGGCCTCGTAGTCGCTGTTCACTTCCTTCAGATGCTTGTCGAGACGCAGGGCGAAAGCCTGCAAGTCGGCGGGTTCGGCAACAAATTCCACCAACCATTGGTGACAGGCGCGGTTGCGGTTGTCTAGGAAAACGGGCGCGGCGGTGTAGTCGCGTATCTCGATGCCCGTTTCCGCACAGGCGGCCGAGAGCGCCTTGTCGGCGTTCTCCACAATCAGTTCCTCGCCGAAAGTATTGATGAAATGCCGGGTGCGGCCACTTATCTTGAAACGATAGGGCTTTACGGAGGTAAACACCACCGTGTCGCCTATCAGATAACGCCACAGCCCCGCATTGCTGCTGATGGCCAGCGCATAATTCCGCCCCACCTCCACGTCCTCTATGCCCACCGCCAGAGGCTGTTCCCTGTCGGTTTCCTCCACCGGGACAAATTCGTAATAGATGCCGTAGTCGAGCATCAGAAGCATGTCGGGTTGCGAAAGCGAATCCTGAATGCCGAAAAAGCCCTCCGAAGCGTTGTAGGTTTCCAAATAACGGAACGGCTCGCCCATCAAGGCCCGGAATTGCGTGCGGTAAGGGTCGAAGCTTACGCCGCCGTGCACAAAAAGTTCCATGTTCGGCCACACCTCGCGCAAGGATTTCTTTCCCGAAGCCTCCAAGGTCTTTTCCAAATAGAGCATCATCCAGGAAGGCACCCCCAGAAAACCGCGCACATCGCGGTGCAGGGTGTCTTTCACCATACCTTCCAATTTCTCGTCCCAATTGTGCAGCAGGGCGATTTCGCGGCGCGGGGAGCGG
>CAMWQD010000194.1 GCA_947176325.1 uncultured Bacteroidales bacterium
GTATACCAGACCGGCGAAGGCGCTGTTTTCGGTGCCTTGAACACGGTATTGCAGACGGGCGTGCAGACCGAGGTCTATGCTCGTGCCCGTGGCGGGAGTCAAAGCCACGCAGGCATCGGCGTTCTCGGTGAGTTTCACGGCAAGGGTGTCGCGTTCCACACTCTTAAGCTTGAGCGTACCCGTGCTTTCGCAAATCTTGCGCAGAATGGTAACGGTGAGCGTGCTGTCCTTATAGATGGGGCCGAGCGTGAAGCTGTCGTTGCCACGCGGTTGCCACAAGCCTTCGCCGAAGCGGATGCTGTCGAACGGCGTACCCGCACGGAAAGTGAAGGTGTTGCCCGCACATACTTCCATCTGCGAGGGTTTGATATCCCAAGTGGAAGGATGCGCCACTACGCGGAATGTATCGGGAAGCGAAGGACATTCGGCATAGCCGGTGGCCGCCCGAGCCAGATAGATGGTGGTGTCGGGTTCTACCAAGAAACGGCTGTTCTGTACGAGGAACGGACCCGAACCTACTGACGTGCCGTCGAGTGTCGTCCATTCATACTTGATATAGAATGCTTTTCCAGTATCCAAAATCTGCGGGAAGTACAGATACATATTGTCCTCGTAGCACAGCGTGGTGTCGTGATAGAGAAGATCGATGGTCGGAGCCTCGCGCACAATCACCTCAACACCCGTATTCACTTCGCAACCGCCCAATACGCTGCGGATGCGTACAGGTATGGTATCGGTCTTAAGCAACTTTTCTGCGTAGTAGCGCGAATAGGAAGCTGTACCAATGGTGTCGCCGGGCCAGAGCACTTCATACATATCGCTCTTGTCGCGGAATGTGAAGGTGGCGGTTTCTTCGGGACACATATCGGTGGCCTTCGTCTTGGGATAGGCCAACGTGATATACTTGCTCGGATCGGCGTAGGAGCCTACCCACAAGGTGGAGGGTTCGTGATAGAGGGTGTCGCGGTTGGGCGTGATGTAGGCCACGCGGTAGCTGCCCGCACGGTTGTCGCGGAATTCCTTGACGAGCGTGTCGGCGGAGGTGATGTTCTGCGTGCTGGCAGGCGTGAACTTGCTGTCGACGCTGTATTGGAAGAACCAACCGCCGGCGTTGCGCAGCGAAATGGTGTCGATGACGAGACTGAAGAGTACCGTATCGTCGGGACAGATGGTGTCGCGCTTGGGCGTGAGTTCGGCATCGCAGCTGGAAACCACATAGACAAACTTGTTGGGTTTGCCCACGCAGAGACCCGCCGATTCAACCGCCCAGAATTCGTATACGCCTACAGTGTCGAGGAAGCGACGCTCGGGCAGGTAGCTGTGGCTCTTGACATATTCGGGGCTGCGTTTGAGGAACTTGGTCATGGCCGAATCCTCGAACCAACCGATATAGCCCAGACCCGTGGCGCTGTCGGCCGTCTGGTAGGGGAAGAGGTCTATCTTGCCGTTGCAGGCGTAGATGGTGTCGACACGGAACGAAAGCGTGTCGAACTCGTAGTCGGGCTGGTTCTGTACGTATACAGGCAGCATCTTTTCGGGATCGCAGCCGCCGTCGGCCTTCACACCCACATAGTAGCGGCCATCGGCCAAATTGGCGAAGATGGAGTCGGTCTGCCAGGTGCGTCCGCTGTCGATGCTATACAGGAGGTTGTAGGCAAGCTGGCTGGCGCTCGGAGTGATGACGAGATAGGTGGAATCGTCGGGTACGCACGAAATGTGGTTGTGAACAGCCACTTGGTGCGACTGGAGCGCTTCGGGCTTGTCGCCCACGCTGAAGGTGGCGGTGTCGCTGTATACACTGTTGCTTACCACACAGGTGTTGTTGGAGAACGAAGCCACGGCATAGAAGCGGTCGCCGTCGAGCAGGTTGTTCTCGATGAGGCTGTCGCCGCTGCCTCTATAAGTGGTGTAGTTGTTGCGGATGCGATACCAGCGTACCATAAGCTCGCCCTCGGCGGGCAGGTTGCCGTTCATGCGGGCCATGGCGCGGATTACGGCCTGGTCGTTCTCGCAGTAGGAACGTTTCTGGAGCGTGTCGATGCGCAGGCTCAGCGTGTCGGGCGCGGTAATCGTGAAGATGATGCTGTCGCTCATCACGATGCCGTCCGGATCGCAGTATTTCTTGGTCTGTGCCAACGTGTCGGTAACGGTGAACTTCACTACGTAGGTGCCGGGCTGTGCGTCGGCAATTTCCATGCGGGCCGTGTTGGGGTTGGGCACGATGGCGCTGCCGTCGCTGCTCAACAGAGGCGGGTTAACCGTCCATGTGGTCTGATAGGGGCCGAAGAGACCGCCGCCGGTTACAAGACCTTGGAAGGTGGCCGTTTTGTTGACGCAAACGCTTTCGGGGCCTTGCAGAGCCACATCGGTGATGCAGGTGTCGTTCACTTTCACAAGTACCGTGGCCGTGCCGGCGCAGCTGAAGCTGTCGGAAGCGGTGACGGTGAAGATGCGGGTGGACGAGAGCGATTTGGTCAAAGTCTCGGCCAAAGTGTCGTTCTGTACCAGCGAAGCATCCGTCCACTTGTAGGAGATGCTACCCGAACCGCCGGTGGCGAGCGCGTGCAGCATGGCCGCGTCGTTCTTGCGGATCATGGTGTCGGCCCAAGCCTTCACCTTCACCGGACGGTGGAAGCGGACAGTGATGGTGTCGCTGATATTCATTCTGTTCACGCAGACGCTGTTGCCGTAGAGCACGCCGATAATCTTGTCGCCGTTGTGAACCTTGTATTCGCGTTTATGGTCGTTGCCGTCCCATTCGAGCACACCGCTGCCGTTGAGCTTCCAGGCCACTTCGTAGCCCGGGGTGAGCTTGGCCTCGTATACGGGATACAGGTGACATTCGGTGGTGCAGAAATCACTCTGACCCAAGAGGTCGATGGTGGGAGGATTGAGGTGGGCCTTGGCTACGTGCAGCGAGAGCGCGGGCGTGTAGACGGTATTGCAG
>CAMWQD010000195.1 GCA_947176325.1 uncultured Bacteroidales bacterium
AAATCGCGGTCGTGGCTCACCACAATCAAACTGCCGTCGTATTGCAGCAAAGCCATTTTGAGGATGTCCTTCGAGCGCATGTCGAGGTGGTTGGTAGGTTCGTCCAACACCAAAAGATTGACGGGTTCGAGCAGGAGTTTCGCCAAGGCCAAGCGCCCTTTCTCTCCTCCCGAAAGCACCTTCACCTTTTTGTCTATATCCTCGCCCGAAAACAGGAAACAGCCCAAGATATTGCGGATTCGCGTGCGCACCTCGCCCACGGCGATGTCGTCGATAGTTTCGAACACCGTTTTTTCTCCGTTGAGCAAAGCCGCCTGATTCTGCGCGAAATAGCCGATTTTTACGCCCGCTCCGATTTCCACAACGCCTTCGTGGTCGGGAATTTCTCCCATTACCATTTTCGAGAAAGTGGATTTTCCCTCGCCATTCCGCCCCACCAACGCCACTTTCTCGCCTTTCTCCAACACAAGGTCGAAGCCGCCGAACACGCGCTTTTCGCCGTAGCACTTGCCGGCATTCTGCGCCCGCACCACAATTTTTCCGCAATGCGGGGCGGGAGGGAAGCGGAAGGAAATGGCCGAATTGTCGGTCTGATCCACTTCGATACGCTCCATTTTGTCGAGCATCTTGAGGCGGGACTGCGCCTGCCGCGCTTTGGTGGCCTTATAGCGGAAACGTTCTATGAAACGTTCTATGTTCTCGATTTCCTTCTGTTGGTTGTCGAAGGCCGACTGCTGCACGGCACGGCGCTCGGCGCGTTGCTGCACGTATTCGGAATACGAAACGTTGTAGTCTTCGATTTTCCCCAGCACGATTTCGATAGTGCGGCGGGTGACCTTGTCTAAAAACTTGCGGTCGTGGCTCACCAACACCACCGCCCCGCGGTAGGTCTGCAAAAACTCTTCCAACCAGCCGATAGACTCTATGTCGAGGTGGTTGGTGGGCTCGTCCAAGAGCATCACGTCGGGGTCGCGCAAGAGGATTTTCGCCAACTCCACGCGCATCTGCCAACCCGAACTGAATTCGGTGATGTTGCGCGTAAAGTCGCTGCGCTTGAAGCCCAAGCCCAAAAGCACCTTTTCGGCCGAACCCTGCCGGTCGTGGCCGCCCATAAGATGAAAACGCTCGTTGGCTTCGGTAAGGCGTTCTATGATAGATTGATATTCTTTTGATTCGTAGTCGGTGCGGCGGGTGAGTTCCTCGTTGAGACCTTCGATTTCCTTTTCCAAGGCTATGGTTTTGGAAAAGGCGGTGAGGGTTTCGTCCATAATGGTGCGTGTGGAATCGGGAATCATCTCCTGCGGCAGATAGCCCACTTCCTGACCACCCGGAATCACCACGCCTCCGCTGTCGGGTTCCTGTCTGCCCGCCAGAATTTTCAGCAAGGTGGACTTGCCCGCGCCGTTCTTGCCTGTCAGGCCGATGCGGTCTTTGTCTTTGATGAGAAACGAAACATTGTCGAAAAGGGTGTTCCCCGTAAAGGACACCGAAAGCGCGTTAATGGAAATCATGATGATTTACGTGAAGCGGGCCACCAAAGGGAGCGTTGCGTGAGGACAAAAAGGAAGAAGCCCACCGTGACGGCCGAGTCGGCGATGTTGAAGACGGGGCGGAAAAACAGGACTTCGTTTCGCCAATGAAGAATAGGGAAATAGAGCATATCCACCACCTTGCCGAACATCAGGGGCGCATAGCCGCCGCCTTCGGGGAAGAGTGTGGCCAGGTTGAAATAACTCTCCGAAAAGATGAGGCCGTAGAAAGCGCAGTCGAGCATATTTCCTATCGCTCCGGCCAGAATCAACGAAAGGCACACCATTAAGGAGGCCTTTACCTCCTTGGCTTGGTAGGCTTTGTTCACCTTTCTTATATACCAACACAGGAACACGATCAAGGCCAAGCGAATCAAACTCAAGATCAGTTTTCCCGCATTCTCGCCCAAACTCATGCCGAAAGCCATGCCGTTGTTTTCGAGGAAGTGAATGTGAAACCAGTCGAAAATACGGATATCCTCGCCGATTTGCATATTCAGTTTCACGGCAAACTTGCTCGCTTGGTCGAGCACCAAGACGGCGGGCACGATAAGGAGGGGCAGATGATTCCGACACCAAAGCGCAACTTTCATACTCTCTTTTTATTCTTCGTCGGATTATTCTTCGTCGGAAGCCGACATACCCATTCTGTGTTGGTTCCGTTTGGCCTCCATGCACAAGGTGGCGTGAGGCACCACGCGCAGACGCTCTTTCTCGATGAGCTTGCCCGTCTTGCGGCAGATGCCGTAGCTTTTGTTCTCGATACGCACCAACGCCGCTTCCAGAGAGGCGATGAACTTCTGCTGACGCAAGGCCAGACGGGAATTCTCCTCTTTGGAAAGCACTTGGTAACCCTCTTCCAAAACCTTGAAAGTGGGCGAAGTGTCGTTGATGTCGTTCTCGCCGTTATTGGTGTAGGCTTCGCGCAACGAGTCCAAATCGGCACGCGCTTTTTCCAACTTCTGCAGGATGATTTCCTTGAATTCTTCCAGTTCTTTGTCGGAATAGCGTTTCTTGTCGTTGTTTTCTTGTTTCATGGCTAATTCGCTTTTTCCAAATCCAAACGCAAGTTGAGGGTGTCGGTGAGGTCTGCCGTCACGCCGCCGCTGATTTGGGAGGCGGGAACCAAGTTCACCTTCACCGCCAAAGTTTCGGAACAGATGTAGTCGTAGTTGTGTTCGACCGCCTTGTCCGACTCGGGGTTGGATTCGATGTACACCGTGATTTTATCGGTCACCTCCAGGCCTTTGTCTTTGCGGAGGTTTTGGATGCGGTTCACCCATTCGCGCGCCAAACCCTCTTCGCGCAAGGCATCGGTGAGGGCAATGTCGAGCGCCACGGTCAGCGTCCCTTCGTTGGTCACCGCCCAACCGGGAATGTCCTCGGTAAAGATATCCACGTCGCTCAACGCAATA
>CAMWQD010000196.1 GCA_947176325.1 uncultured Bacteroidales bacterium
TAGATCCCATAATAGATCCAAGTTCCTCTTCTCTCACATGGATGTAAGTAATTGTATAAGTTTACAGTAATTAAATTGTAGCTGCGAAGATTTGACATTTCTTGGTGTAAGCGGTTGCACCAATTTGCAAACCTTGAGCTGCAGCAAGAACAAGTTAAAAAATCTCGATTTGAGTGGATGTGACAGTTTGCGCAGTTTATTTTGTTACGAAAACCAATTATCGACCTTACATGCAAACGAATGCGACTCTCTTACCGAAATAGAGGCTCAAAATAATGCGCTCCCCTTATCGGAATGTTATGCACTCCCTATGAGTGCCGAGAGAAAACTGACGCCTCAAAACATATACGTCCAATGTACGGTAGATAGTGGGTTAGCCCTTAGAGGCGAGATGTCTTTCAACGGATATGCCACCTCTTATAGTGTAAAACTAAATGATGCAGTTGCTACCGCAGGACAAGACTATACGATAAATGACAGTATGGTGAATTTCTTAAAGGGCGGAAGTTTCGAAATAGTGCTCCGAAACACTGCTGTGAAGGGGGTTGAAGTCTATTATCATGTAACGGTTCCGAATAAAGTAAAAAAGCCGCAGATTAAATCTTTTGTTCGCGACACATTGGCTCCGGGATCAAAAGTAACAATATCTTGCGCCACAGAAAATGCAAAAATTTACTATACACTCGATGAAACAGACCCCTCGGAAGCTTCCTTGCTCTATGAATCTCCCATCGAACTGAACGAATCCACCACCATCAAGGCGATAGCCGTAAGATATGGATGGACAAACTCAGACATCGCAACAGCTTCTTTCATCGTTAAAGATAACAACGACCCGCTTTCCATAACTCCGTTCCAGTCGCAAATAGCCTTGAACGCTTATCCCAATCCTTGTGGTGATATTCTTTATATCGAAACGAGCCAAAACGACAAGGACGGCAAAATCCATACTTTCCGCGTTCTTGATTTGCAGGGTCGCGAACAGGTCAGCGTGCTGGGTTCCGCCCGCCAAATCGATATGAGCCGCCTGCCCGCCGGTGTTTACCTCTTGGAAGCCACCGGCCAAAACGGCGCGGTCTGCCGCTACAAAATCATCAAACGGTAAGATTGAGGTTTTTTTTATGCAAAAGGGGACTGAAATTCTTTCAGCCCCCTTTTTTTCTAAAACAATCCTCTATCAGCGGCACACCGGACGTAAAATAAAAAGCCACCGCAATGCAGTGGCTTCTATGGTTGGGGCTCGAAACGGCAAACAGCCATAAGGGTTGTCATCCCTTCTACGAATTCCCCGATTGACATCGCAAAGATAACCAAAATTTCCGAAATCCTTACAACTCAAACAGGGTGAGGGAGGGGCGGAGGCCGAGGCGGAAGGGGAGGCCGTTGAAGCCGCAGCCGGTGTTTACGTAGAGGGCTTGGCCGTTCTCCATAACGTACAGACCTGCATAGTGTTTATATAGGAAACGTGCGGGGCTGTAGTCCTTGCCCTTGATGCGCACGCCTAACTGCATGCCGTGCGTATGGCCGGAGAGGGTGAGGTCTATCTGCGGATAATGCCGATAGACTGCCGAATCGAAATGCGAAGGGTCGTGCGAGAGAAGCACCGTATATACCTGCGGTTTGCGCCGCATATCCGAAGGCTCCGCATCTTGAACCGCAGAAAGGCTGCGGCGGGTTTCCAGTAAAGCCGAAGGGGCAAGTGCCGCCTTTATATCGCCTTTCTTGGGAAAACGTTTTTCCCTACCCCAATTCTCCACCCCCACCAGATGCAAGGTATCGCCGCCGCGTTCAATCTTTACCGAGGCGTTGTTGAGACACGTCCAGCCGATGCTCTTGTAGCATTGCAGCATCTTCTGCAGGTTGGCGTGACGAGAGGCCGTATCCGCCCAGCGCACATAACCGCCGTAATCGTGGTTTCCCAGCACGCAATACACACCGTCCGGCGCGTGCAGATGCGCCAGTTCCGCCAAGTGCGGAAGCATTTCCGAGGTGCTGAAATTCACCATATCGCCCGTAAAGACCACCATATCGGGCTTGGTGTTCAAGGCCTGCTGCACCAGCCGCTTCACCTGCTTGGGCGAAGTAAAGCTGCCGATATGCATGTCTGAAATCTGCAGAATCCTATAAGCGCGCAGACCTGGCGGAACCGTCCGCTCCGGGTTCACCCGTTCCAGGTTCACCGTATCTATCCGTATGTTGAAGGTTGAGATAACCATGGCGTAAACACAAACTAAAAACAAAACACCCGTGGCGAGGGCGGCACCGCGCCGGAACCTCCGTCCACCCGCCAAGCGCAATAAAGCGTAGAAAAGGTACAGCAGGAACAGCACGGCCAGAGTCCCTATCAGATAAGTCCTCCAAAAAGGCCTCCAGAACGGAACATCGGCAAAGCGGAACAGCAGAAAAAGAACTGCCATGATGCCTGCCGGAACACCTATCCAGAACAAAAGCCCGTATCTTCTTTTGCCGCTTACCATCGCTTACGGAACTACGAGCCCCTTACAAAACGGTACGTAATCGTGCCCACCTGTTCGTCGGGCGCGTTTTCCTTAGGTACGAACTTAGACTGCAAGGCCGCTTTCTCGGCGGTTTTCCACAAATTTCCGTCCATGGTGGTAGAGCCTTTGACACCCGCCACCGCACGGGTCACCCTGCCGCTCCTGTCCACATAGATGCGCACCACCACGATGCCTTCGTCTTCCGAATTGTACTGAGGCTTGACAAGGCTCATGAGCGTGCGCCCGTTGAGCGAGAACGAAATGCCGCCCGAACCGCCCGAGCCCGTATAACCTTTGGCGTTCACGTCGCCGTTGGGTTTGCCCTGGTCGCCCGCTTTGCCGGTTTCTCCTTGCTGAGAAGCCTCCGTGCCTTTGCGTTTGCCCGGATAGAGCGCCATCGGGTTTATTTCGGGTTCTTTCGGCTCCTCTACCT
>CAMWQD010000197.1 GCA_947176325.1 uncultured Bacteroidales bacterium
TTTGAATTTTATATTAATATAAAGAAACAGGAATGGCAACAAAACCGACCACGGTGAAGGGGACCCGCGATTTCACACCCCTGCAGATGCGTCGCCGCAACTATATCTTCGATACCATAAAGGAAGTCTATCGGTTGCACGGCTATCTGCCTATCGAGACCCCCGCTATGGAAACCCTTTCCACCCTCATGGGAAAATACGGCGAGGAAGGCGACAAACTCCTCTTCAAGATTCTCAATTCGGGAAACTTTATGGAGAAAGCCGCCCCGCAGGACAGCCCTGACGCCCCCTGCCGCGTGGAGGCCGAAGACAGCGCCCTGCTCAGCCGCAACCTCCTGTCGAAAATCAGCGAGAAAGGGCTCCGCTACGACCTCACCGTGCCTTTCGCCCGTTTCGTGGTGCAGCATCAGGGCGAAATCACCTTTCCTTTCAAACGCTACCAACTGCAACCCGTCTGGCGTGCCGACCGCCCGCAAAAGGGACGTTATCGCGAATTCTATCAATGCGATGCCGATGTGGTCGGCTCCGATTCCCTGCTCTACGAAGCCGAATTGGTGCAGATGATACAGGAGGTTTTTCAGCGTTTCGGCATCCGTGTGAGGGTTAAAATCAACAACCGCAAGATTTTATATGGCATCGCCCAGGCCGTGGGTTGCCCGGAGAAGATGACCGACATCACCGTGGCTATCGACAAATTAGATAAGATTGGCTTGGAGGCCGTGAAAGCGGAACTGGCCGAAAGGGGGCTGCCCTCGGAAGCTGTCGAGAAACTTGTGCCCGTGTTGTTGCTGCAAGGCGACACCGAGGCCAAACTGAAAGTCTTGCAAGACTATTTGAAAGACAGTGAAGTGGGTTTGAAGGGTATCGAAGAAATGCGCACCCTTTTCGCGTATATCGCCGATATGGGGCTTTCCGTGCCTTGTGAGTTGGATTTGACCTTGGCGCGGGGACTCAATTATTATACGGGGGCGATTTTCGAGGTGAAGGCGGAGGACGTGCAAATGGGAAGTATCTGCGGCGGTGGACGTTACGACGACCTTACGGGCATCTTCGGCCTCAAAGGCGTATCGGGCGTGGGCATCTCGTTTGGTGCCGACCGTATCTACGATGTGATGAACGACTTGAATCTCTATCCCGAAGCCCTCAACAGCGGCACGCAGGTGCTGTTCGTGAACTTCGGAGAGAAGGAAGCCGCATGGTGTTTCGCGCCGGCCTCGCGCTTGCGCGAGGCCGGGATTTCGGTGGAAATCTATCCCTCGGCCGCCAAATTGGGCAAGCAGTTTTCCTATGCCGACAGCCTCCGCATTCCCTTTGTGGCCGTGCTCGGCGAGAAAGAACACGAACAAGGCGTTGTGGTGCTGAAAGATATGAAAAGCGGCGAGCAGACGCCTCTCACTCTGGAAGAAATCATAAAAAAGATACAAGCATGAAAGCAAAAGTTTTCGAAATCACGTTGAAGGATATGACCTTCGACGACATCGAACGGATTATGGACGGACACATGCAGATCCGTCTGGGCAAGGATGTTCTCTCCGCCGTCAAGAAATGCCGCGACTATCTGGACAAGAAGACCAAGACCCACAAGGAGCCTATCTACGGGGTCACCACCGGCTTCGGTTCGCTGTGCAATGTGAGCATTTCCGAAAAGCAGCTTTCCCAGTTGCAGAAAAATCTGATGATGTCGCATGCCTGCGGCTTGGGCGATCCCGTTCCCGAAGATGTGGTGCGTTTGATGTTGCTCATGAAGATTAAATCGCTTTCCTACGGCAATTCGGGTGTGCAGGTGGTTACCATTCAACGTCTTGCCGACTTCTTCAACAACGATGTGGTGCCCGTGGTCTACCAGCAGGGTTCGCTCGGCGCTTCGGGCGACTTGGCTCCCTTGGCGCATATGTGCCTGCCTTTGATTGGTTTGGGTGAAGTATGGGTGAACGGTGAAAAGCGTCCCGCCTCCGAAATGCTCAAGAAATATGGCTGGAAGCCCGTCACCTTGGCTTCGAAAGAAGGTTTGGCCTTGCTCAACGGCACACAGTTCATGAATGCCTTTGCCGTACACAATGTGTTGAAAGCGCGCAGACTGAGCAAGTTGGCCGACTTGGTGGGAGCCCTTTCATTGGAGGCTTTCGACGGCCGTATCGAACCTTTCTTCGCGCAGATTCACGATGTACGCCGCCACAAGGGGCAGGTGGACACCGCCGCCGCTTTCCGCAAATACCTCAAGGGCAGCGCCATCATCAAACGCAAGAAAGAACACGTGCAGGATCCCTATTCGTTCCGCTGCATTCCGCAGGTGCACGGAGCCTCGAAAGACGCCATCGAATATGTGAGCCGCATCACCTTCGAGGAGGTGAATGCCGTTACCGACAATCCTACGGTTTTCCCCGAAGAAGATTTGGTGATTTCGGCGGGCAACTTCCACGGACAGCCCTTGGCGCTTACGCAGGATTTCCTGGCTATCGCCGTGGCCGAACTGGCCAATATCTCCGAGCGCCGCACCTATCAGTTGATTGCGGGTAAACGCGGTCTGCCGAGCTTTTTGGTGAAGAAACCGGGCTTGAACAGTGGTTTCATGATTCCGCAATACGCCGCCGCCTCGGTGGTGAGTCAGAACAAGCAGCTTTGCTGCCCGGCCAGCGTCGATTCGATTGAGTCGTCGCAGGGACAGGAAGACCACGTGAGCATGGGCGCCAACGCCGCCACCAAGGCCTATCGCGTGATGGACAATACCGAGCGTGTGTTGGCGATTGAACTTTTCAACGCCGCCCAAGCCTTCGAATTCCGCCGTCCGCTCAAGTCCTCGGCTATTCTCGAAGACTTCTTCAAGGCCTATCGCAAGAAAGTGAACTTTGTGGAAGACGACCAAGTGATGTACCCCCTCATCCAAAAGTCCATCGACTTCCTGCGCGGCTACGCGTTGTAAGCGTTGTCGA
>CAMWQD010000198.1 GCA_947176325.1 uncultured Bacteroidales bacterium
TCTTTGCAAACATAAAAAAAATTTTACCTTTGCCCGTTTTTGAAAATTATACGTCTATGCTAGTTTTGATGAGTGTGCTGTTCCTGTTGGGCTACTTTTTCATTGCCATGGAACACGTTGTGAAGGTGGACAAAGCCGCCACCGCCCTGCTTACCGGTATGGTTCTGTGGGTTTGTTATGTGTATGTGGCGCCCGGTATCGTGCCCGCCATGCACGACTTTCAGATATGGCTGGCCGAAACCACCGACCAAGCTTTGCTTACCAGCGAGGGTATGCGCCATAAGGTTTTGGACTTTGTGGTGAATGTGCAGATTATAGAACACCTCGGGGACATTTCATCCATTCTCTTTTTCTTGATGGGTGCGATGACGATTGTGGAACTGGTGGACGTTCACGGCGGTTTCAACCTCATCACCGACCACATCAAGACCCGCAACAAGAAGAAACTCCTTTGGCTGCTGGTGTTCATCACCTTCTTCATGTCGGCCATCCTCGACAACCTCACCACCACCATCGTCATGATTATGTTGCTCCGCCGTTTGGTGAGCAAACAGGAAGACCGCTGGCTCTTTTCCGGTATGATTGTGATTGCGGCCAACAGCGGCGGCGCGTTCTCGCCTATCGGCGACGTGACCACCATCATGCTGTGGGTGAAAGGCAATGTCACCACGGCGGGCCTCATTCCCCACCTTATCCTGCCCTCTCTTGTGTCGGTGGCGCTTCCCGCCTTCATCTTGAGCTTCTTCCTGAAAGGGGAACTTTCGCCGCTCGAAGATGTCCAAAAGGCACAGAGCGACTACGAAAAGAGCTTTGGCAATATCTCCACGACCACGGTGGCCGACTGCATCACGCCAACCGATAAGAAAATCATTCTGATTCTCGGTGTGGCCGCGTTGATTTTCGTTCCTATCTTCAAGTCCATCACTCACCTGCCTCCTTTTGTGGGCGTGCTTCTCGGCTTGGGCGTGATTTGGGTCTATACCGAATTCATGTATCACCGCAAGAGAAATATGGAAGAACACATGAAACACCGCATCACCCGTGTGTTGAGCCATATAGATTTGAGCACGATTCTGTTTTTCCTCGGCATCCTGCTGGCGGTGGCGGCGCTGCAATGTGCGGGCATTCTGAACGATTTGAACATCTTTCTCGACACCCATGTGGGCAACATCTATATCATCAACGTCATTATCGGCGCCATCAGCTCCATTGTGGACAACGTGCCTTTGGTGGCCGGTGCGGTGGGTATGTATCCCCTTGCCGATGTGGGCGTGTTCGCGCAGGACGGTGTGTTCTGGTTGTTCCTGGCCTATTGCGCGGGCGTGGGCGGTTCGATGCTCATCATCGGTTCGGCCGCGGGCGTGATGGCTATGGGTCTTGAGAAAATCAACTTCATCTGGTATCTCAAACACATCAGCTGGTTGGCATTGGTGGGCTACCTTGTCGGTGCCCTCGTGTTTGTGATGCAGGAATTTATCTTGAGCGGCGGCGTATTGCCCGCCTAAGGAATGCTTAGAACGCCTCGTTGAGCGTAACGACGAAGGCTCCGGTGAAACGGCCGCTGACGGGATCGCGGCGGCCGAAACCATAATCCACGCGGAGGTTCACATTGTGTTTGAATTCCAAACGAAGCCCCACGCCCGTTGAATAGAGCAAGTGTTCCGCACGTAGGCTACTGAAATCGGGAAACAAGGCGCCGAAACCTCCGAAAGCCACTAAACCCAGTCTCCAAAAAAGTTTCTGACGCAGTTCGGCCTGCACCGAAAGCAGGTTGTTGTCTATATAGCGGCCCTCGTAGTAGCCGCGCAGACGGAAATTCCCTCCCGACTCCTCGCGCAGCGCCCAAGGCGCATCGGGCGTATTGATTTGGGTGTAGGCATCGAAGGCCAGCACCGCGCCTTTCCAAAGTTTCTGATAGTAGTTGGCTTGAAAGGTGATACGGCAGATAGTCTGCGGATTCGTGCCGAAGACAGAGGGATAGACCATGCCTCGGAGTATCACGTTCCCACCCCTCGTGGGGTTGCCCACGTGGTCGCGTGAATCGTATTGCACCGAAGCGCCCACGCCCGTGGTGATATAGGAGAGTTTCTGCCCGTTCAGATAGGTTTTGTCCGCTATTTCATTAATCACCTTATACGAAAAATCGACTGCCGCGCCCACATAGAAATCTTTGGCAAATTGATAATCGTAGGAAGCGTTCAGTTCTATTTCGTTACGGGTGATTTTGATAGGTTCCCGCGAAACGCAGGAAGCATAGTCGATGCCCCAAAATTCGGGACGTTCGCGCCAATAGGAAAGTTCGTATCGGAGCCTGTGCCGACGGCCGGGAAAGAAGATATTTCCGTCTGCACTCACACAAAAGAAACCGCGCAACATCGCCAAGGCCCAAATGGAGGCGTCGGAGGCCTGCATGAGAGAGTCGTTGCGGTCGAGACGGAAGAGCAGCGAGGCCATGGCGCCCAAGCCGAAGAAGCCTTCGTTGCTGTAGGCGGGATACACCACTTCGCTGTGGTCGATTTTCTTGATGAAGGTGCGGTCTATCTGCCCGTGGATGAGGCGGGTGAAGAAGTTATCCTTGGGAAGACTGTCTTTCCGCGCGGTGTGCAGACTGTCGCGGGCGGCGGCCTGAGCGGCTTGCGGGGAGGCAAGACAAGCGGCAGGGAGCGCAAGCAGCCCCCACAGGAGAACAAAAAGCGTGTTCCTAATAGACATCATGGTCGAGGTCGGTGGGGTCGTTTTCGCCGCAGTTCTGCATGCCGTCGCTGAACTCGCGGTTGGCGAACAACTCCGCGATGCCCGTTATCTGTTTGAGCCTCAGCAACTCGTCGCGATCCATACCGATATTCCGCAAAATCCACGCATCGGACATATTCGCCTTGGTGAGCTCGGCCACGATTTCGCTCATCAGCTCCACGT
>CAMWQD010000199.1 GCA_947176325.1 uncultured Bacteroidales bacterium
CCGCATAGCATAACGATTATGGAATACGATTTCAGGAAAATAGAAGCCTATTGGCAGCAATACTGGGCGCAGAACAAGACCTTTCAGGCCCGCAACGACTCGGACAAGCCCAAATACTACGTTTTGGACATGTTCCCCTACCCCTCCGGCGCCGGCCTGCACGTGGGGCATCCCCTCGGCTACATCGCCAGCGACATCTACGCCCGCTACAAACGGCTGCAAGGCTATAACGTGCTGCACCCCATGGGCTTCGACGCCTACGGCCTGCCCGCCGAACAATACGCCATACAGACCGGGCAACACCCCGCCGAAACCACGCGCAAGAACATAGAACGCTACCGCAAGCAACTCAACCTCATAGGCTTTTCCTTCGACTGGGACCGCGAAGTGCAGACCTGCGACCCCGCCTACTACCATTGGACGCAATGGGTCTTTATCCGCCTGTTCCACTCCTGGTATAGCAAGAAAGAACAGAAAGCCCTGCCCGACACGCAGCTGCTGAGCCGCTTGGAAAAGGAAGGCAACGCCACGCTCTTGGAAGAAGCCGCCTGTTCGCCCCACGAAGTGTTCAGCGCGCAGGACTGGGCATCGTTCGACGAAAAGAAACGCTCCGACATTCTGATGAACTACCGCCTGGCCTTCCTTTCGGATACGATGGTGAACTGGTGCCCGCAGTTGGGCACGGTGCTGGCCAACGACGAAGTGGTGAACGGACTTTCCGAACGCGGCGGCTTCCCCGTGGAACGCAAGCTAATGAAACAGTGGTCGTTACGTATCACCGCCTACGCCCAACGCCTCTTGGACGGTTTGGACGCCTTGGAATGGAGCGACTCGCTCAAGGAAATGCAACGCAACTGGATTGGCCGCAGCGTGGGCGCGGAAGTGCGCTTCGAAATCGACCATGCCGAGGCCAAGGGGCTTTCCGAAGGCCTCAGGATATTCACCACACGCCCCGACACGCTTTTCGGGGTCAGCTTCATGGTGCTCTGCCCCGAACACGAAGCTATCCAAGCCCTCACCACGCCCGAACAGAAGACGGAAGTGGAAGCCTACGTGCACTACGCCAAGAACCGCACCGAGCGCGAGCGTCAGGCGGAAGTGAACAAGGTGAGCGGCGTGTTTACGGGCTCCTACGCCCTGCACCCGTTTACGGGCGAGAAACTGCCCATCTGGATTTCGGAATACGTGTTGGCCGGCTACGGCACGGGCGCGATTATGGCGGTGGCGGCCCACGACAGCCGCGACTACCGCTTCGCCAAACACTTCAACCTGCCCATTCGCCAAGTGGTGGCGGGCGGCGACATCGAAAAGGAAGCCCACGAAACCAAAGACGGCACGCTCATCAACTCCCAATTCTTAGACGGGCTCTGCGTCAAGGACGCCATTGCGCGTATGGTGCAGGAAATCGAAGCCCGCGGCTTGGGCAAGGCGCAGATCAACTACCGCCTGAGGGACGCCATTTTCAGCCGTCAGCGCTATTGGGGCGAACCTTTCCCCATTTACTACAAGAACGGCATCCCCCATACCCTTTCGGACGACAAACTGCCGCTGTTGCTGCCCGAAGTGGACAAATACCTGCCCACCGAAGAGGGCGAACCTCCCTTGGCACGCGCCAAGAACTGGCAGACCGAAGACGGCTATCCCTTGGAAACCTGCACCATGCCGGGATTTGCCGGCTCGAGCGCCTATTACCTGCGCTACATGGACGCGCACAACAACCACGAATTAGTGTCGAAGCAAGCCAACGAATACTGGCGGCAGGTGGATTTGTATATGGGCGGAGCCGAACACGCCACCGGACACCTTATATATTCCCGTTTCTGGAACAAGTTTTTGTTCGACCTCGGATTGGTGTGCGAGGACGAACCCTACAAGAAGCTCATCAACCAAGGCATGATACAGGGGCGGAGCAACTTCGCCTACCGCGTCAACTGGGCCAACTACCGCAACTTCATCGCCGCGCATCCCGAAGCGGCTCTGCCCGGCATCACCGAAGAAACGGCCAAGGAAGGAAACAAACTGCTGTTCGTGTCGAAGAACATCGCCCACCGCGAGGCGTTCTGCGACCCGGTTCACGTGGATATTCACCTCACCGACAACGATGTGCTGGATTTGGAAGGCTTCAGGAAATGGATGCCCGACTTGGCGAAGGCCGAATTTGTGCTCGAAGAAGGCAAATATGTCTGCGGGGCGGAAGTGGAGAAGATGTCCAAGTCTATGTACAACGTGGAGAACCCCGACCAGATTGTGGAACGCTACGGGGCGGACACGCTGCGTATGTATGAAATGTTCCTCGGGCCTATCGAACAGTCCAAGCCTTGGGACACCAAGGGTATCGAAGGGGTGTTCCGATTCCTCAAGAAGTTTTGGCGCAGTTGTTTTGACGAGGAAAGCGACGCCTGTATGTTGGAGGAGGGCGAACCTTCGGCCGAGGAGATGCGCATTCTGCACAAGACCATCAAGCGCATCACGGACGACACCGAAAGGTTCTCGTTCAACACGGCGGTGAGCGGTTTCATGATTGCGCTCAACGAGCTTTCCGACCTCAAATGCCGCAAAAAGGCTGTGTTCGAACCGCTGGCCGTTCTGCTGTCGCCCTACGCGCCGCATATCGCCGAAGAGATTTGGCATCGGTTAGGGCATCAGGAGAGCATCGCCTACGCCGCCTTGCCGGTCTATGAGGAAAAATATACGGTGGAGAACAGTTTCAACTACCCGGTTTCGTTCAACGGCAAGATGCGTTTCAATATGGAACTGCCTTTGAACCTGCCGCCTGCCGAAATTGAGAAGCGGGTGTTGGAAAGCGAATTGGCCGCCAAGTGGCTGGAGGGCAAGACGCCCAAGAAGGTGATTGTGGTGCCGAA
>CAMWQD010000200.1 GCA_947176325.1 uncultured Bacteroidales bacterium
GTGGCCGAAAGCGCCCGCATGGAAATCTTTACCGTGGGCGGTGTGATGGTTCGCAACGCGGAATTGAGAGCGGGCAAGAATGAGCTCCGTCTCGACCGCAGCGGCATCTACTTTGTCCGTTTGATGAACGCGCACGGCGCCGCCGTGAACCGCGTGATCGTGAGATAGGGTTTAGGTGTTTGAAAAAAAGGGCGTCGAATTTCGACGCCCTTTTTTTATGCTTTCTTATGACCAGTAGTCGGTGTCGGTGAGGTTGACGGGGAGGGGGCAGGCGGAGGTGGCTTGCTCCATGTGGGCGAGGGTGGCGGCAATCAGGGGCACGGATTTCTGAAAATCGGCATAGGGGAGTTTGATTTCCAAGGTCTTGCCGCTTTGGAGCCGCACGGCTAAAATCGCTTCGGTTTCTTCGGTCTTGAGATAGGGATGATAGGGGGTGTTGGCGAAGATTTGGGGAATGAGCAGGCGGATGCCCGTCAAGGCCACTTTCTTGAGTTTCTGACGTTTGGCCTCTTCCTTGGCCGCAGTGCGGAAATCGGAGGTGAGGCGGTCTATGGCTTCCTGATAGCGGGGAAAATAGGCGATATAGGTCTTGAACAATTCCAATACGGAGGCGATGGAGGCTCCTGTAAGCGACACGGGCTCGCGGCAGGCCTGAATGGTGAGGTCGAGAGTGCCGATATTTGTGTTCTGCACCACCGTGGCGTCGGCTTCGCGGCAGAGGCTGAGCGAGAGCGAGGGGCATTCGTTGCCGAAGAAACTACGGGTGGCGGTCTTCTTGACGCGCTCGGGCGTAAAGCCGTTCTGCAAAAGGTTGTCGTAGAGAAAGTCGAGGTTGAAGGCGGGCGCGCCATAGCGCAGCACGTTCTTGAGCCGGTTCACTTTCTCCGTCCAAAAATCCGAGAGGATTTCTTCTTCGGTCTTCATGGCGCGCCCGCCTTATTTCACGCTTCCTTTGGAAAGGGGAAGCTCGTCGGAATTGAATTGAAAGGGCAGGAGGGTTTCCATGCTGTCGAACACCGCAATCTTTCCCGAACTGCCGCGCAGAATCACGCGGATAGGTTTCTTGAATTTATGTTCGTATTCGAGAATGGATTGCCGGCAGGCGCCGCAGGGGGCGATAGGGTGGTCGATGTCGTGCTGTGCCTTGGCGGTGATGGCCAGGGCTTCGATGGCGTGGCCGGGATATTGCGCGGCGGCCGAGAAAACGGCAATCCGCTCGGCGCAGAGGCCGGAGGGGAAGGCGGCGTTTTCCTGATTGTTGGCGGTGACGATGACGCCGTTGTCCAGACGCAGGGCGGCGCCTACCTTGAAGCGGGAATAGGGGGCGTAGGCGTCTTCGGCGGCCACGGAGGCTTTCTCCAAGAGTTCGCGGTCTTGCTGCGGAAGCTCTTGCAAGTCTTCGTATTGCGTGTAGGCGATTTCAATCTTCTTTTTCATAATCACCCTTTCTTTTTTGTTTAAAAAAATCCTGAAGCAGCGCCGCGCATTCATCGGCCAAAACAAGGCCGCGTATTTCGGTCTTGGGGTGAAAGATCTTCTTTCCCGCCTCGCCCAAGGCCGTGTAGCCGCGCTTGGGGTCGGCCGCTCCGTAGACCACGCGTCCTATCTGCGCCCAGGCCAAGGCTCCGGCGCACATCACGCAGGGTTCCAACGTAACATACAAGGTGCATTCCTTGAGATATTTGCCTCCGATGGCGTTGCAGGCGGCGGTAATGGCCTGCATTTCGGCATGGGCGGTTACGTCGGTGAGTTTTTCGGTGAAATTGCAGGCGCGGCTCAATATCTTGTTCTGCCACACCACCACGGCGCCCACGGGCACTTCGTCTTCTTCGAAGGCGATGTGTGCCTGTCTGAGGGCTTCGCGCATGAAGAACGCGTCGGGGTCGGTCTGCAATTCCTCCAGCATGGGTATTCGTTTTAGTCCGCTATGATGCGGGTGCCGGCGTTCTCCGTGCCGAGGCGGGATGCTTCGGTGATGATGCATTCCTTGCCGCCGTGTTCGAGGAAGAAAATGGCGGCGCGTACCTTGGGGGCCATGGAGCCTTCGGCAAATTCGCCGTCGGCCAGGTATTTCTTGGCTTCGGCCACGGTTATCTTCTCCAGACGCAGTTCGTCGGGTTTGCGGAAGCGGATGCACACGTTGGGCACGTCGGTGAGGATGAAGAGGCTTTCGGCCTGAATGCCGGCGGCCAGCAGGGCGGAGGCCAGGTCTTTGTCGATAACGGCTTCGATGCCTTTATAGAGGCCGTCTTTCTCCACCACGGGAATTCCGCCGCCGCCCACGGTAATGACGATGCGGCCTTCGTGGGTGGCTTGCTTCACAAGTTCCACGTGCTTGATTTCCTTGGGCGTGGGGGAGGGCACCACTTTGCGCCAGCCGTTGCCTTTGGGGTCTTCCTTGAAGATGGCTCCGGTCTGGGCGGCGTAGCGGTCGGCGTCTTCCTTCTTATAGTAGGGGCCCACGGGTTTGGTGGGTTTCTGAAAGGCGGGGTCGTTGGCGTCCACGCGCACTTGCGTAAGGAGCGTAAGCACGTCTTTCTCGATGCCGGCCTTGTGCAGTTCGTTCTGCAGGCACATTTCGATGAGATAGCCGATGGAGCCTTGTGTTTCGGCCACGCAGAAGTCCATGGGCATGGCGGGGAGGCCGAAGGTGTTCTTGCCGGCTTCGTGCTGCAACATCACGTTGCCTACCTGCGGGCCGTTTCCGTGTCCGATGCAGAGGGTGTAGCCCTGCCCGATGAGTTTTACCAACGCTTGGCAGGTTTCGCTTACGTTGGCTATCTGTTCTTCGAAAGTGCCTTTCTGCCCGCTACGCAGGAGGGCGTTTCC
>CAMWQD010000201.1 GCA_947176325.1 uncultured Bacteroidales bacterium
CGGCTTCGCTGCCTTCCATAACAGCTACGCAGGAGTTGGTGGTTCCCAGGTCGATTCCGATTATCTTTCCCATAACTTTAAAATTTTTTGCGTTACTCATCCGGCCTTGCGGCCGACGGAAACGCTATTGGGCAAAGCCTGTGCCAAAACCCTGCGTCTGTCGATTTGTCATACTTTTCTGCCGAAAATAAAAAACGCACTCCCGAATTTCTCGAAAGTGCGTGATGTTTTGGCAGTTTTCCTCAAGGCCGGGGCCGCTACAACTTCAATTCTTTTTGCAAGCGCCCCAACTCCTCGTAGTCCGTCCAGTCCACTTTGAGCGGTACAAGGCTCACGTATCCCTGTTCTAAATAATACAAATCCGTGGAATTTCTCGGATCGGTGTTCTCGAATTCACCCGTAATCCAATAATACCTGCGCCCCGTAGGATCCTCGCGCTCCCAAGCGTCCTCCTTCCACACCGCCTCCGCCGCATGGCAAATCTTGATACCCTTGATTTCGCCCTCGGGCAGACGCGGAAAATTCACATTCCAGCATATATCCTTGCGTCCCGATTCGATACAAGCCTTTATGATTTTCTCCACATAAGGCATAATCGGTTTGAAATCGGCATGAAGCGAATGATCGAGAAGCGAGAAACCCACCGAAGGCACCCCCGAGAGCGCCCCCTCCACAATACCCGCTATCGTGCCCGAATAGATGGCGTTCGAAGCCGCGTTACTACCGTGGTTGATACCCGAAAACACATAATCGGGATGTTCGCCCTGCAAAATCACCTTCACAGCCATTTTCACGCAGTCGGCGGGCGTTCCGTTGCAGCTGAAGCGGCGCACGCCGTCTTCAACGCCCGCCTCCTGCAAGCGCAGAGGCGATGTGAGCGTGATAGCGTGCGACTGTCCCGAGCGGGGAGCGTCGGGAGCCACCACCAAGACCTCCCCGAATTGGCGGGCGGCCTCGGTAAGAAACTTGATGCCGGGCGCAAAAATCCCGTCATCATTCACAATCAAAATTGTAGGTCTTTTCTTTGTTTCCATGAGGGTAAAAGTACAAATTTATTTCTACCTTCGGCCCGTACCTCAAAAACAAAACACATGAGAAAGACATTCTTTACCCTTTTGTGGGCAAGCGCAACGGCGATTGCCTCTTTCGTGTCCGTTCAGGCACAGATTTCCGACACCGCCGTAGCCACTTTCGAAAACCTCACCCTTGCGGAAGAAAGCTATTATTTGGGTGATGACACAGTAGGAACCAAGGAGTTCCGCAGCGGAGATTTCCTGTTCTCCAACACCTATACCTACGACAGCACCTATAATTACGGTTTCTGGAGAGGCTTCGGCTATGCCAACCTCACCTCCTCGCTCTACGACACGGCATCCACGGCTTCCTACGACCTCAATTCGTTCCGCTGTGCGGCGGGCGAAGGCGCCTCCGAATCGGCCACCTACGCCTTGGCCTATGCCAGCGTTTCCCAACCCGCCGTGGTGAGAACCGCCGATACCACGGGTATGGTGATTGCCGGCGCCTATTTCACCAACAACGCCACCGCCGTGAACCGCGCCCTGTATGGCGACGCATTCGGTGTAAAAGCCTTTACGCAAGGCGATTTCATGAAGGTGCACTGCGTGGGCTTTCTGGGCGAAGACTCGGTGGGCGAAACCGACCTCTATCTGATTGACTATCGCAGCGCCAACGCCAGCGAGCACTATATTTTGCAGGAATGGAAATGGTTTGACCTTTCGGGGTTGGGCAAGGTGAACCGTGTGGAATTTATGGTGATGAGCAACCAACAAAACCAATTCGGCGAAGTGTTCCCGCAGTATTTCTGCCTCGACAACTTCGGCATCGCCGGCTCGCAACAGCCCAGCGCCAACCGCTTCTCACAACAAGAATTGGCCGTGAGCCTCTATCCCGTGCCGGTCCGTCAAACCCTCACCGTCTCCATAGACAGAAATAACTACAAAGTGGAGATTTTCAACCTTGCGGGCCGTCTTGTCAAGGTTGCCGACCACCTGAACGGCGAAGCACACCTTTCCGTTTCCGACCTCACCGCCGGCATGTACCTGCTGCGCATCACCTCCGGCAACGCCACCCGCACCCTCCGCTTCGTGAAAGCTTAGTTTTGTTATATATTTGTAGCAGAAAAAATCTAAGACCATGAGCAGAGTTTTGATTATCGGAGCCGGGGGCGTGGCCACCGTAGTGGCTCACAAAGTAGCTTCCCATCCCGAAGTTTTCGACGATGTGATGATTGCCTCGCGCACAAAGTCCAAATGCGACGCCATTGTGAAATCGCTGGAAAGTCGCGGCTTGAAGAAAGCGCAATGGCAAACCGCGGCCATCGATGCCGACAACGTACCCGAACTGACCGCCCTGTTGCAGAAATTCAAGCCCGAGTTGGTAATCAACGTGGCCCTGCCCTACCAAGACCTGCACATTATGGATGCCTGCCTTGCGGCGGGTGTCAACTATATGGACACGGCCAACTACGAGCCTCTCGACGAAGCCAAATACCAATACAGTTGGCAATGGGCCTACCGCGAACGCTTCGAGAAAGCCGGCCTCACGGCCATTCTCGGCTGCGGCTTCGACCCGGGCGTAACGAGCATCTTCACCGCCTACGCCGCCAAGCACCACTTCGACGAAATGCACTATCTCGACATTGTGGACTGCAACGCCGGCAATCACGGCAAGGCTTTCGCCACCAACTTCAACCCCGAAATCAACATCCGCGAGATTACCCAACGCGGCA
>CAMWQD010000202.1 GCA_947176325.1 uncultured Bacteroidales bacterium
TCTGCCCGAACACCAACACGAAATTCATAATATAGGTGTATTGGCCTATCGTGAGGGCCGGCACCATGCCTTGCTTGCCCGCGCTCTCGAACACATAGGGCAACACGCTGATGACGCTGGAGCCCAACATGGAGCGCACGCACACGGCCACGCCGAGGGTCATGATAAACAGCGAAATCAACAGCAGGAAATGCTGCCAGCAAAAGGAAATCACTTTTTCGCGTCTGCTTGGTGTTGCGGTTTGAGGATTGGTTTTCTGCATAATGAAGGGTAACTTTTTCCCGTCAGTCTTGCCAACGGGCGGGCGAAATTACAGAAATCGCGATAAAAAGGCGAAATTTTTATCTTTGTGTATTGATATTGGTGTATTATGAATAAAAATGTGATGCTACTGACTGGCGCTGGACAAATCGGTATGGCTATCGCCCGTCGCGTAGGATATGGGATGAAAATCATCGTGGGCGACAAGCGTAAGGATAACGCCGAGACCATAGAAAGAATTCTCAACGAAGCCGGGTTTGATGCCATAGCGATTGAAACAGATATCTCATCACGCGAGTCTATAAAAGCACTGATTGCCTGTGGGCAGCATTTCGGAGAGATAGCCATGTTGGTCAATGCTGCCGGTGTGTCTCCCAGTCAGGCATCCATTGAAACGATTCTCAAAGTGGATTTATATGGTACGGCTGTTCTGCTAGAAGAAGTCGGCAAGGTGATTCGTCACGGCGGTACGGGGGTGACTATTTCGAGCCAGTCGGGACACCGTATGCCTGCGCTCACGCCAGAGCAAGATGAACAACTTGCCACTACACCAGCCGAATATCTATTGTCTCTTCCGATGCTGCAACCCTCGGCAATCTGTGACACACTCCATGCCTACCAACTGGCCAAGAGGTGTAACGTGAAGCGTGTTATGGCAGAGGCCGTCAAGTGGGGAGAGCGGGGGGCACGAATCAATTCCATTTCTCCAGGTATTATCGTTACACCGTTGGCTTTAGATGAGTTCAACGGTCCACGGGGAGACTTTTATAAAAATATGTTTGCCAAGTGTCCGGCCGGACGTCCCGGAACGGCGGACGAGGTGGCTAATATGGCTGAACTGCTGATGAGCAATCGAGGGTCGTTCATTACCGGTGCCGACTTTTTGATTGACGGCGGCGCAACAGCGTCGTTCTTTTATGGTTCGCTGAAACCAACAAACAAGTAATCACACAGAATATAATATCCCAAAACCCATGAAACGAATCATCACATTCATCCTTCTTATACCCATAGCATTGCAAGTCATGGCACAACAAAAAATCATCCAAACCGCCGGACGCGACGCGCTCGGCGAGTTCGCGCCCGAGTTCGCGCATCTCAACGATGACATTCTCTTTGGCGAAGTGTGGAGCCGCAATCATCTGCTGAGCCTCCGCGACCGCAGCCTCGTTACCCTTACCGCGCTCGTGAGCCAGGGCATCACGGACGGTTCGCTCACCTATCATCTGCAGGAAGCCAAGAAAAACGGCATCACCCGTACCGAAATCGCCGAAATCCTGACCCATGTGGCGTTCTATGCCGGCTGGCCCAAGGCGTGGGCGGCGTTCCGGCAGGCCAAGGAGGTGTGGAACGAGGCGGAAACGGCCACGGATGCCAAGGCGGCCTTCCAACGGGAAATGATTTTTCCGGTGGGTGAACCCAATACGGCTTATGCAAAATACTTTATCGGCAACAGTTATCTGGCGCCTCTTTCTTCGGAGCAGGTGGAGGTGGCCAATGTGACGTTTGAACCGCGTTGCCGCAACAACTGGCATATCCACAAGGCCGAAAAAGGCGGCGGACAGATGCTTATCGGCGTGGCGGGCCGCGGTTGGTATCAGGAGGAGGGCAAGCCGGCGGTGGAAATCCTGCCGGGCACGGTGATTCATATCCCTGCCAACGTAAAGCATTGGCACGGGGCGGCGGCCGATTCGTGGTTCGCGCACTTGGCTTTCAGTGTGCCGGGCGAAAAAACGGAAAACGTTTGGCTCGAGCCCGTTTCGGACAAGGACTACAACAGTTTGGAATCACGGAAATAAAATATTAATATAATGAAGACAGTAAGATTAGCCCTGCTGCTGGCAAGCGTTCTTGGTTTCGCTTTCCATGCAGGAGCGCAGACAAAAAACAATCAGGACATGAAAACGGAAAAGAAAGTGTTGGTGGTTTTCTTCTCCCATACAGGCGAAAACTACGGCGTGGGCAACATCACCAAGGGAAACACGCATATCGTGGCGGAAATGATTGCCGAAAGCACGGGCGGAAAACTCTTTGAGATTGTGCCCGAAAAGGAATACGCCAAGACCTACAACGAATGTGTGGCGGAGGCCAAGCAGGAAAGGGAAGCGGGCGCACGTCCGGCCATAAAGGGCGACATTGCGGTGGAAGACTACGATGTGGTGTTTATCGGCTATCCCAACTGGTGGAGCGATATGCCGATGCCGGTCTATACGTTCATCGAAAAGCACGATTGGAACGGCAAGCAGGTATATCCTTTCTGCACGCACGAAGGCAGCGGTCTCTCGGAAACGGAACGTTACATCGCCGATGCCTGCAAGGGCGCCACGGTGGGCAAAGGTCTTGCCATGAAAGGCACCACGGCGCAGAAATCGCAGGATTCCGCCCGCAAATCCGTACAATCCTGGCTCGAAAAAACCGGCCTGACGAAGTAGTTA
>CAMWQD010000203.1 GCA_947176325.1 uncultured Bacteroidales bacterium
TATTCTTCCGCGGCGCGGTATGCGCGTGTGGCCTTGGTGGTTTTGGGCTTGTTGAAAGCGTCCAAGTCGAGGGTGAGGCTGAGGTAGTTGGGCGCGCCCAAGATATGGTAGCGCGAGCGCGAATAGGAGAAGTTGAATTTGGAGATGCGGAAGCCCACTCCCCACGAGAAGCCCACCACGCCTGCCTTGTCTATCTGCCGCATATCGCGCGAGCGCATATAGTTATACGACCCTCTTATATAGAAGCCCTTGTAGGGAATAACCTCCAGTCCCACCACGATATGCCGGCCGAGATTGTCGAAGAAGTCGGCCGCCTTGCTGCGTTCCTTCACCTCTCCGGTAATCAAATCCCTCTGCGCATAAGGATCCGCGTAGTTGAGCCGCCATTTTTGCAGATTGGGGAATTCCACCAAAAGACGCAAGGGCGCGTGGGGAATCTTTTGCGAAAGCGCCAGCGCCACTTCGAAAGGCATGCGGGTGTGGCCGTTGTCGGAATAGGGTTTGACCGCCCCGCCCATGTTGCGCAGAAGCAAGGAAACGGCAAACAGGCGCGAGGTGTTGGAATAGGTGGCCGACACGTCCACCGCCATGCCGACAGCCGAATAGCGCTCCATTTGCGAAACAATCATCTTGAAATTGGCCCCTATCGTGAAATGGGAATCTATCTCCCTGCCCCACCCCACTATCAGCGCCAGATCGTTGGCCGAAGCCGTGCCGTATTCGTATCCGTATTCGTCTGTAACGTAAATCTTTCCGTAGTTGCCGTATTGGGCGTGGAAGGCGAAACTTCCCACATTCTCGAAAGTGCGGCTATAGGAAGCGAAACCGTAGTTGGTTCCGTTGAAATAGTTGACGTAGTTGAAGGCAAGGTGATTGTGGATTTCGTCGGTGATGAGCGAAGGATTGGAGAGGGAGAGGGTGATGTCGGCATCGCGCACCGAAAGGAACTCCGCACCCATAGCCCCGATACGTGCCGAATTGGCCATGTCGAGAAAAGTGAACGAAGCGTTGCCGAACTGCGCCCGGGCACCCGTGCCGCCCGCGACCGCACAGAACGACAGGCATGCCAGCATCCGCAAGCATACCGCCGCTTTGGAAATCCGTTTGCGTTCACCTTTCATAGAAAGGCAAATTTAAGAAAAATAACACTGAAACGCCTGCCACAATACTATACCCGCCGTTACCGAAACGTTGAAGGAATGCTTGGTGCCGAACTGGGGAATTTCCAACGCCCCGTCGCAGGCATCCACCACCGCCTGTTGCACACCCTCCACCTCGTTGCCGAAAACAAAGGCTATCCTTTCGTCTTTGGCGGGGTGAAAATTCTGCAAGGCCGTGCTGCCGTGCACCTGCTCCACCGCATACACCTTGTAGCCCTGCTCGTGAAGCTCCTCCACCGCCCGGAGCGTGTCGTCGAAATGCTGCCATTCCACACTGAGCGTGGAACCCAAGGCGGCCTTCTCGATTTCGCGGTGGGGCGGGGTGGCCGTGAAGCCGCACAGATAGAGTTTCTGCGCGCGGAAAGCGTCGCAGGTGCGGAAGCAGGAACCTATGTTGTGCATGCTGCGCACGTTGTCCAAAACCACACATAACGGGAATTTGGCCGCTTTCTTGAACTCGGCCACATCCATGCGCAGAAGCTCGGGCATGGTCTTGAGCGGGTGCTGCGAAATGATTTCCGGCATGATGCGTGAGCGGTTTTCTGCGTCAGAGGGTTTCCAAAATCTCCTTCACCAAGCCCACCAACACCGAAACGGTCTTTTCGACGGCGGCCAAAACTTCTTCGTGGCTTACTTCGAGCACCACTTCGCCGCCTCCGAGGTCGGAAATCACGGAGACACCCATTACCTTCATGCCCAAATAGTTGGCGATGATAACTTCGGGAACCGTGCTCATGCCCACCGCATCGCCGCCGATAACGCGGAAATAGCGGTATTCCGAGGGGGTCTCGAAAGTGGGGCCCGTGGTGCCCACATACACGCCCGTCTGCGCCTTGATGCCCATGCGGGCGGCGGTGTCGAGGCAGTGTTGGAGCAGATCCTTGTCGTAGGCGTTGTGCATGGAGGGAAAACGTTCTCCGAAACGCTCGTCGTTGGGGCCTATCAGGGGGTTGGGGAGCAGGTTGATATGATCCTTGATGAAGACGATGTCGCCTACTTGATAGTTGGGATTCATGCCGCCGGAAGCGTTGGAAACCAAAAGTTTCTCAACTCCGAGCGCTTTCATCACAAAGATGGGGAATGTCACCTCGCTCATCGGATAGCCTTCGTAGAAGTGGAAACGGCCCTGCATGGCCACCACCCGCTTGCCGTTCTTGAGGCGGGCGAAGAGCAGCTGGCCTTTGTGTCCGGCCACGGTGGAAACGGGGAAGTTGGGTATGTCTTTATAAGCCACCGTCTTTTCTATATTCAATTCGTCTACCAAGGTGCCCAGGCCCGAACCGAGAATCACGCCGATTTCGGGGTGGTAGTTGTCGGTGACGCGGTTGATGTAGGCCACCGTTTCTTGAATTTTCTCGAACTTTTCCATATCGGTATGTTTTATTTTTTCACAAAATCCCGCACCGCGCGGTCGAATTCCTCTCCTTGCCCGAAGAGAAACTCGGT
>CAMWQD010000204.1 GCA_947176325.1 uncultured Bacteroidales bacterium
CCTGCTCGCGCCGCCTTGGGCCCCATGTCCACGATATAGTCGGCCGCCGTCATGATTGCCTCGTCGTGCTCCACAACCACCACGGTATTGCCCAAATCGCGCAGTTGCTTGATTACATGGATAAGGTGGTCGGTATCGCGCGAATGCAGCCCTATGCTGGGTTCATCGAGAATGTAGAGGGAACCCACCAAGGCGCTCCCCAACGAATTGGCCAGATAGATACGCTGGCTCTCGCCTCCCGACAGAGAGGAAGAGGCGCGGTCGAGGCTCAGATACGAAAGCCCCACATCCTTGAGGTAGGACAAGCGGTGACGGATTTCGGTGAGCATACGCTCGGCCACGGTGCGGTCGTGGGCGGTGAGGTGCAGCGTCTCGAAGAAATCATAGAGTGCGTCCACCTGCATGGCCACCAGTTCCGAAATCGACTTCCCTCCCACCTTCACATAGTCGGCGTCGGGGCGCAGGCGCGAACCGTGGCAGTCGGGGCAACGTGTCTTGCCCTTGTAGCGCGAGGCCATCACCCTATACTGAATCTTATAGGCGTTCTTTTCGATGAAGGCGAAACAGTCGCGTATGCCCTTGGCATATTTCCCGCCGTTCCAAAGAATATCCTTTTCCTTTTGCGTCAAATCCTTATAGGGGCGGTGAATGGGAAAATTCTCCCGCTCGGCATAGCGGATGAAATCCTTTTTCCACTCGCTCATCTTCTCGCCCCGCCACACGGCCACGGCATTGTCGTAGACCGAGAGCGATGTATCGGGAATCACCAAGTCTTCGCTCACCCCCACCACCGTGCCTATGCCTTCGCAGGTCTTGCATGCCCCGTAGGGATTGTTGAAACTGAAGAAGTTGACGCTGGGTTTCACAAAACTCATGCCGTCGGCTTCGAGTTTGTTCGAAAATTCCAGAAAGCGCGAATGTCCGTCGGGCGCGGTGATTTCCATGCAGCATTTGCCGTCGCCCTCGTGGAAAGCGGTCTGCACGGAATCGAACAGGCGCGAATAGAGTTCGTTGTTTTCCTCGGAGCCGTCGTCGGCCTTGCGTATCACCACGCGGTCTACCAACAGATAGAGGGAGTCGGGCAGTTTCTTTTCCTGCATCGCTTCCTCGATGCCCATCATGCGGGAATGTCCCGAGTCTTTTTCGTCCACCCGATAGAGACGGCTGAAACCGCTCTTCACCTTCAATTCGCCGTAGGCCTGCATCGTCATGCCCTCGGCAAGACGAATCGGCGAGAGGATATAGATTTTGGTGCCTTCCTGCAGGGCCGCGGCGAAATCGGCCACGTTGCTCACCGAATGCCGCTTCACTTCCCTGCCCGACACGGGCGAATAGATCTTGCCGATGCGGGCGTAGAGCAACTTGAGGTATTCGTAGATTTCGGTCACCGTGCCCACCGTGGAGCGCGGATTGGAATTGAGGGTCTTCTGCTCGATGGCGATAGCGGGCGAAATGCCGTCCACAAAATCCACTTCGGGCTTGCTCATCCTGCCCAAAAACTGACGGGCGTAGGCGCTGAGGCTCTCCACATAACGGCGTTGTCCTTCGGCATAGAGCGTATCGAATACCAAGGAGGATTTTCCCGAGCCCGAAAGCCCGGTCACGACCACCATTTTCCCTGATGGGAAGCTTACATCTATATTTTTGAGGTTGTTGACTCTAACCCCTTTCAGTTCTATATTCTTCACGGGCGCGAATTTACGATTTTTTAGCGTTCGCCGCCCTCCTCCCCTGCGGTTTCCGCCTCCATTTCACTTAGACAGCGGGCGCAAAGGCACCGGCCTGCGTAGCGTGTCTGCAACAGGGCGCGTGTCTTTTCCGACAGCCGCACCGAAGCGCATTGACAGCTGCGTATATCTTCGTGTTCCTTGCAGATAAAGGTCGCCCCGCAGCGCGGACATGTTTTCTCCATAATGATAGTTTGCGGGGTTAAGTGAGGGAAACATCTCCGTCATGACCGAAGCGCACATTGATACGCAAGGCCTTAAGCAAGCGTGAAATGGTTGAAAGGGTTATGTTCTGTCCTTTTTCAATCTTGGAGATCTGTCCTTTCTGTACACCTAACATTTCTGCCAACTTCTCTTGCGTGAGACGTTTTGACTTGCGTTTCTCCTTAACGAGCTCGCCAAAATAACAGGCCTGAATCCTACGTTGTCTGTTGGCTTCGTAGGCATCCCGTTCCGGAGTGCCTATCTTTCCGAGACACATATCCTTAATCTCGTCGAAGGTGTAGATTTCCATTTTTTCCATAGTCTTATCTTTTTTGCGCAAAATACATGGTCCTTATCCGGTTCGCACGTTCAATCTCCTTTCTCGGAGTTTTTTGCGTTTTCTTAATAATTCCGTGTGTCGCCACGATAAGCGCACCTTCTTCTTTGTCGTAAAAGGCAAAGAGCCGGTAAGCCATACCTTGGAAGTTTGTCCGGAACTCCCAAATGTTTCTGTCCAATTTCTTGAACATCTCAAACGTTCCCATTCCATCAAGAACAGAGTTAATATCGTCAACGACCTTTTTTCTCGTCATTTCCGGTAACGACATAAGAAATTTTTTGGCCTCCTTCAAAAAATTGACCTGTAGGGGTGTCTTATAACTCATAGCAAAAT
>CAMWQD010000205.1 GCA_947176325.1 uncultured Bacteroidales bacterium
TTTCCAGCAAGGCCACCGCCCACGGCTTGCGCCCCTCGAAAGGAAGCAGGGTCACGCCCTCGGCCACCAACGAAGCCTTGAAAGGAATGTAGATATATTCCTCAATCTGCACCTGATTGTCGGGCGAATCCTTCAGCATATCTTCCGCAGAGGCCTGATAAGCCTTTCCGATAGAATACATGGTGTGCCCTTTCTGCACTTGGTGCACGAAATACACCTTGCCCGAAACGGTATCCACATAGCGCGAGATATACACGGGAGAAGCTTGAAAGCCTGCGGGATTCTGCGCCGAAAGCCACATCGCCCCCGAAAACATCAGAAAGAATACAGCCACCGAAGCGACCTGTAAAAACTTCTTCATACGTGTTTTGCTTTAACAATACGCGAATTTACGATTTTAATCTTTTGCAACCACCCGTTCCAGCACACTTTCGTTGCCGGAAAAGTCGCGGGCAATGATTTTCAGGCGGTAGAACGAGCCGGGAAGCGGGTTCAGCACGCCCTTGTTCCGCAACACCGAGTAGGGGGTAGCCCCTTTGTGCGGCATCACCCACGCTTTTTCGAGCCGCTTTCGGGTTTTGGCGTAGAAAAGCGGGTCTATGTGTTGGCGGATATTGCTGTAGAGGGCGTTGGAAACTTCGCTCAGGCGATAGAACGCCAAGGTATCGAAATCCGAGGCAAAGGCCTGTTCCACGGTTTCTTCGCGCACCAATACCGCCAATTCATACAAACCGTAGTGAAAAGGCATGTGCTGAATGGAATCCAACGTGCAGAGGCCGAAGGCGCAGGCCCCGTTCACCCAAAGCGTGTCGGGAAGTGCCTCCGTTGCGTAATAGGCCGCCACCGCATCGGCCCCGAAAGGCAGCAGGGAGTCGGCGGGCAGATCCATGCAGAAGGCGGGTTCATGGGAGTTGCGCGGCGAAATCTTCTTGAACGAAGCGGTGTCGGCCTCGTAAAGCAGGTCTTCGTAAATTCCTTCCAAGGCCTGATACATCGCGCGGTCGTAGGCGGGGGCATCCATAAAGACCTCACGCATAGAGGAGTCTATGAAGGCATCCTTGGGAGGAAGCGGAAAGGCGAGGCTCGGCGTGTGGGTGCGGGAGGCTTGATATACCGCCATATAATAAAGGATAGGGGGAATGGAGTCGGAGATTTCCAGGCCGAAGCAGGCGGGATTGAGGCGGAGCGTATCGCGGCGCATTTCCAAGTGCAGGTGCGGCCCGCCCGACGAACCGGTGTTTCCCGAGAAGGCGATGTGACGTTGGGGCGGCACCTTGATATGGAGGTTTTCCAGACGTACTTCGGGCGTGTGGCTTTGGCGCTGCGCTTTCCGAATGCGGCTTTCGAGCCCCATGCCGAATTTGGAGAGGTGGGCGTAGAGCGAAATCAATCCGTTTTCATGCTGCACATAAAGTGCTTTCCCATAGCCTGTTCTCGATACTTCGGCACGGATGATGTGTCCCGGAGCGATGCCGTATACCTTGATGCCTTCGCGTTGCTGGGTGCGGAAGTCCATGCCTCCGTGAAAGTGCGTGGCGCGGAGCTCGGCGAAAGAGCCCGAAATCTCGGGCGGAATATCCATAGGATAGCGGAAGAAGAGTGTGTCGGAGCGTTTCCACGCCCCGGTGTTCTTTTTCTGTGCCTGTGCGCGGGGGCAGAAAGCAACCCCCGTCAGGAAAATCAGCAACGATACCCAAACCGAAAACCTGTGCATATCAGTTCTCTTTTCGGGTGTTACGGAGGTGTTTATCCATGCCCGGTTTCCGATAGCCTTGCGCTTGCAGGAAACTCAGGATAAACTGCGCCTTTTCCCTTTCGTTGCGTGCGATGCGGAGCAAGGCCCAATCGTAGAGAACGTCGTATTTTTTGTTCGACGAAAGGCGGCTGAACAAGGAAACCGGCGCGGGTACATAATGTGCCAAGTCCAAGGAGTCGAAAAGGGAGAGCGCATGATGATAGGCATCCACGAAAGAAGCGATGTCCGTTTCGGGAACCGACAGGGCCTGTGCCATGGTCTGGCGGTAGAACGCCCAATTTCGGTACACGTTCACGGCCTTTTCCAGCAAAACCGTGTCGAAGGGGCAGGAAGCGAAAGTTTCCGCCTTGCTCTTGGCGCGCAGGTTGTGCAGGTTCTGCAATTCCACTTCGGCGGTCTCCGCATTGCCGTAGGAGAGTTGGCGGTAGAACTTTCCGTAGAGCTCCTGTTCTTCCTTATGCAGTTTCCGGCAGGCGTTCTCGTCTTTCTTCTCGCTGTAATCGCTCAGGATTTGCTGAATCTGCATTTGGGTGGAGAGGTCTTCGGGGCGTTGCCGACGGTAGGTGTCGAAGGCTTCGACGGCTTGGGCGTATAGGGCTTCGGCTTCGCTTTCCTTGTTTGTCCAGAGGTTGTAGACCGCTTTATTGACAAGCTGTTCCACCGCCGCCGTGGAGGTGGTGGCATAGGTGGAGGCAAAGTCGGGGTCGGGTTTTAGGTTGTGTTCGGCCGAAAGGCGGGAGGCGGAGTCCAAAAGGGCGAGCGCCTGCGGGAAACGGCGTTTGCTGCGGAGGATGTTGGCTTGCTCCACGCAGACGGTGTATTGTTCCTGCG
>CAMWQD010000206.1 GCA_947176325.1 uncultured Bacteroidales bacterium
GTCTTTCGGCAGATTGAAAAACAGATAAGAACAAATGGCTAAGCGGAATACGGCAACGGTATGGGTGGTGGGAACCGGCCCGAGGGGGCTCGGATTCGCCCGTATGGAGGGCGAAAGGGAGGGGTGTGCGGTGGAATATGCCGATATGCGCGATATTCAAAACGGCAAGGTTTCCCTGCCCGCGGGAAGCGATGTCTATGTGGTGCCGCAGGATGAACATTATCCGCTTCTGCCGTCTTTCTTTCCCGCGCTCTGTCTTTCGCCGGAGGTAAACATTCATGTGGCCGAGAGCGAGGACGCGTCTTTCCGTTTCCCCTATTTCCGGGGAGAGCGGGTGAAGCGGGGCGGCATCGTGTTTCTGGAGTTCCCCTATCGGGCTATGGGCGTCTTTCCGTCGTTGCTGAAGCGCTTTTTCGATATAGTGTTCTGCTCGTGTCTGCTGCTTCTGCTGCTTCCCGTGCTTCTCGTGAGCGCGGTTTTGGTGAAGTGCAGTTCGAAAGGCCCTGTGTTTTATTCGCAGACCCGCATCGGATTGCGTGGCAAGACTTTCGAAATCTATAAGTTCCGTTCCATGAGAGAGGGCGCCGAGCAAAACGGCCCCTTGCTTTCCAAGAAAGGCGATCCCCGCATTACGGAATGGGGGGAAATCATGCGCAAATACCGTATCGATGAGTTGCCCCAGCTTTGGAATGTGCTCAAGGGCGACATGGCGCTGGTGGGCTATCGTCCGGAACGGGAGTTCTTTATTCATGAGATTGTGAAGGTTTCCCCTTATTATACCTTGCTCTATGCCTTGAAGCCGGGCATCACCTCGTTGGGCATCACCACTTTCGGCTATGCGGAAAACGTGGAACAGATGCTGGTGCGTCTGGAGGAGGACATGGCCTATTGGCGCTGTCTGTCTTTGAAAGAAGACTTGCGGGTGTGCGGGAAAACCGTGAAAGTGGTTTTGTACGGAATAGGGAAATGATTATGATACGCAGAGATACGCCTAAGACCGGAGGAATGCGCAGGAGCATGGTGGAGGAATTGAAAAGAAACGGTTTCGGCAATGCCGCCGTGAGGGAAGTTATGGGACGGGTGCCGCGCCATCTTTTCCTCGATTCGGCTTTCGAGAAATTCGCCTATCGCGACCAGGCTTTCGAGATAGGTGAGGGGCAGACCATATCCCGCCCCGCCACGGTGGCGCAGCAAAGCGCTTTGCTGGAGACATTTCCCAACGCCAAGGTGTTGGAAGTGGGCACGGGTTCGGGCTATCAGGCCGCGGTGCTGGACGGACTTGGCTGTTCGGTCTATTCCATAGAACGGCAGAAGAACCTTTATCTCAAGACCCGTCAGCTGCTTTCCGATTTGAATACCTTGGTGCAGTGTTTCTACGGCGACGGCTACAAAGGCTTGCCTCAATTCGCGCCTTTCGACCGCATCCTCATTACCTGCGGGGCGCCTTTCATTCCGCAGGAACTGGTGGGGCAGCTCAAAGTGGGCGGAATCATGGTGGTGCCCGTGGGAGACAAGGAACAGATTATGACCAAGGTGGTGAAGGTTTCCGAAACCGAGGTACGTATCAGCGAACACGGCAGCTGTAATTTTGTGCCGATGTTGGGGCAAAAGGCGGAGGACTGATGGAAGAACTTGTTTACATAAAGGAAGCGCTTTCCACGCAAGAGGCCTTGCGGGAGCATCCCTCGTTTCAGGAGGGGGAAAAGTTGCCCGAAGTGCGGGCCGTCTATACGTTCTCGCAGAAAGCGGGCAGGGGACAGCAGGGAAACACATGGTTCGGCGGCGACGGCGACAGCAATGTGGCGATGACGGTGGGCATCGACGGTGCCGATGTGCCGGTGGAGGCTCTTTTCAGCTTGAATATGGCTTTGAGCCTGGGGGCGTTGGATTATGTGTGCGCACAGGTGTTGCAGGCTTCGCTCAAATGGCCGAACGACCTCTATGTGGGGCAGAAGAAGTTGGGCGGCATCTTGATAGAAAACCGTGTGGAGAACAATAAGGTGTTGTCCGTGAGTTTCGGGGTGGGCTGGAATGTGAATCAGAAGGATTTTCCCGAACATCTGCCCAATCCGGTATCGCTCTGGCAGGTAGACAAAAAGGAAAGGAATCTGCACGAGGAAGCGGAAAAGATGTTCACGGCCATTCGGAATGCCTACGATTTATTTGGAAAACTGCGGCAGGAACACGGGCTCGAATGGACGTTCCTATACTACAAGCGCACCTATCTGCACAATCTCTACGCATGGAACCGCTGGAGAATGTATCGCTATCAGGGGCAGGAAGTCCATGCGCGTATCGTGGATGTGGATCTCTACGGACATCTGCGTCTGGAAACCGCCTTGCAAGGTTTTCTTTCGGCCGATATCAAACAACTTCAATACGGCTTCGACGTATAAGGTATCTTTCGGAAAAGCCATAAGGCCTTTTGTCCGTATCCTTGCCTTCAAACAATCCGAAAACCGCGCTTCCGCTTCCGCTCAACGAAGCGTAGAAAGCCCCGTGCGCGTAGAGTTCGTTCTTGATGTCTTCCAGAACGGGGTGGAGCGGAAAAAGACTCTTCTCGAAATCGTTGGTGAGCACATTCTT
>CAMWQD010000207.1 GCA_947176325.1 uncultured Bacteroidales bacterium
TGTCGTCAATCGGGATATGATGCTGCGGGGCCTGTGTTTTATTGTGATGACGACGTGGTTCACCAAGGCGGGGGCGGGGCAGGGGGCCGTGGTCTTGGCCGCCAACACCATTTTGATGCAGTTTTTCTACTTCTTCTCCTATTTGGCCGATGGTTTCGCTTTCAGTGCCGAAGCGCTTGCGGGCAAGTTTCTCGGTGCGGCCGACCTGCCTTCGTTGCGCAGATGCGTGAAGATTGTGATGAGGTGGGGCTTGGGGCTCGCCGTTTCGGTTACGCTCGTCTATCTGCTTTTCGGAAACGCGATTATCGCCCTTCTCACCGATGAGGAAACGGTACGCGCGGTTGCCGCCGGCTTCCTGCCGTGGGCGGCGCTCACGCCGATAGCGGGTTTCGCGGCCTTTATGTGGGACGGTGTGTTTGTCGGCACCACCCTTTCCCGTCAATTGGTGCTCACCATGCTCATCGCCCTGGCCGTGTTCCTCGGCCTCTATCTCCTGTGGCCCGCCGGCGGCAACCGCGCCCTATGGACAGCCTTCCTCGCCTTCCTCGCCACCCGCGGCCTCGTCCAAACCCTCATTTTCCGCAAAAAATACGCCCGCTAACTTCAAAAATAGTATATTCGCGGTAAGCATAATTGACGGCTATGGACGAATCGCGCAAGATGTATGTGGAGATGCCCATCGTGGTGCACACCTACGATGTGGATTATATGCAGATTATAAGCAATACAGTATATATCAAGTGGCTGGAGGATATGCGCATGGCTATCCTCGACAAATACTTTCCGCTCACCGAAATGCTCAAAAGCCATTCCTCGCCCATTTTGGGAGAGACGCATATCCAATACAAACACCCCGTTACCTTCGGCTGCAAGCCGCAGGGCCGGTGCTGGATATGGCTCACGCGCAAAGGCCGCTGGAAAGCCGAGTTCGTGATTGAGGAGGGCGACAAGATATACGCCACCGCTTGGCAGACAGGCTATTACTTTAACATGGAAAGCCGTCGCCCCGCCCCCTTCCCCGACGAAATGATAGAAAAATACTTGATTGAAGAATAATTAAAACCATACAGGGATGCTTCGAAAGATACGGATTGTTCTCGCCCTCGTGTTTTTTGTAGGAATCACGCTGCTGTTTCTCGATTTTACGGGTTTTGCGCAGACGTGGTGGGGGTGGATGGCAAAAATCCAGTTTTTCCCCGCCGTTCTGGCGTTGAATGTGGGCGTGGTGATTGCCCTTGTGTTGCTCACGCTGCTTTTCGGGCGTGTGTATTGCTCGGTAATCTGTCCGCTGGGTGTGTTTCAGGATATTTTCAACCGGCTCAGCGCCCGCCGCAAGAAACACCGTTTCCGTCTCCGCTATGCGAAGGCGCACAACATCTTGCGCTACATTATGCTGGGTGTGTTTGTGATAGCCGTGATTTTCGGCATAGGGTCGGTGGTGGCGCTTCTTGCGCCCTACGGCACCTACGGCATCATCGCGCAAAACCTTTTCGCACCCGTGTGGGCGTGGGGCAACAATCTGTTGGCCGCCCTTGCCGAGCGTGCGGACAGCTACGCTTTCTACCGCACCGACATTTGGATTCGGAACGTGGCGCTGTTCGTAACCGCCTGTGTGCTGTTCGTGGTCTTGGCGGTGCTGGCCTGGCGCAAAGGCCGTCTTTATTGCAATACGATTTGTCCCGTGGGCACGGTGCTGGGTTTCCTCTCCCGCTTCGCTTGGTTCAAGCCTATCATAAACACAAGCAAATGTGTAAATTGCGGCTTGTGCGCCCGTCAGTGCAAGGCACAGTGCATCGACGTTGAAAACCATGTGGTAGACTACAGCCGTTGCGTGGGCTGCATGGATTGCATCAACCAATGTCACGAAAAGGCCATAACGTTCAGTCACCCCGAAAAGAAACCCGCTCAAAACACCGCCCCCGACAAGGGACGGCGCAATTTCTTGGTGGCTACGGCGGCTTTGGGCACAAGTGCGCTCGCACAGGCGCAGGAAAAGACCGTGGACGGTGGTTTGGCCGTGATTCTCGACAAAAAGGCGCCTCACCGCCACACCCGCATCGTGCCTCCCGGCTCGGTGGGTCTGTGGCATATGGAAAGGCATTGCGTGGGCTGTCAGCTTTGCGTGGCCAACTGTCCCAACGGCGTGTTGCGTCCCTCCTCCGACCTCAAGACCTTCATGCAGCCCGAATCGTCCTACGAAAGAGGCTATTGCCGCCCCGAATGCACCAAGTGTTCGGAAGTGTGCCCCGCCGGTGCGTTCCACCCCATCAACAAGGCGCAGAAAGCCTCCATTCAAATAGGACGGGCCGTGTGGGTGAAAGAAAACTGCCTGCCCCTCACCAAAGGTGTGGAATGCGGTAACTGTGCGCGTCATTGTCCCTCGGGCGCCATTCAGATGATGCCCTCGGAGCCCGGCGACCCGCTTTCGCCCAAGATTCCCGTGGTGAACGAAGAACGTTGCATAGGCTGCGGCGCTTGCGAGAACCTTTGTCCCTCGCGTCCTTTCAGTGCCATTTATGTGGAAGGCAACGAAATACATCGTACCCTCTAAAGCAGAATGAAGATGAAAACGAAGAA
>CAMWQD010000208.1 GCA_947176325.1 uncultured Bacteroidales bacterium
TGTTTGAAAAGATATTCACGCAGAGTGCCGACGGTACGGCACGCGGAGGATTAGGGCCTCTTTACGTGCGCAATTCCTGCATTTCGTGCCACCCCGGCTACGGGCATGGCAAGCGGCAGGAAGGCACGTTCAACGCCAACGAGATAGGCAACGGCTATCTGTTGGTAGTTTACGACGACAAGGACAACTACATTTCCTCGCTCACCGGAATGCCGCAACACTTTGCCGTAGCGCCTTTCAAGGCGCCGGTGGATCCTTCGCAGATACAGATTGCGTGGAAGAACCATACCGACGAATGGGGCAACCGCTTTGAGGACGGCGAAACCTACGAACTCATCTATCCCGAAGTGAGCATTCCGCAATCGGCGTATTATGTGGATTTGAAGACCACCGACGGCCGCACGCTCTCCGCCAGCGAAGTGAACCTCCGTTTGGAATCGACTATCGGCATCTACGGCACGGGCTTGTTGGATGCCATCGACGATGCCGACCTCAAGGCCGAATGGGCCAAGCAGGAAAAAGACGGATTCTGCCCGATGAACCCGGCTTTCTTTCAAGGAGGAGAGTGGGTGAAGCAATATGCCAACAACCGCCCCCAAGACGGAGGAACGGGCGAGCAGCATCCTTTCCGTTTCACCTACGCCCTGAGCCGCGGGCCGTTGCAGGACGCGGCGGGCAGCAACGCATTCTGGAACATCACCAATGTTACGCGCTCCAACCGCCGCTATCATTACATGACCACCGCCTATGCCGAAAAAGCGTCGAAAGATGCGGAGGTTCAGGAAAAATTCTACGATTATTTTCCTGAATACAAAACGGATGACGGTGTGGAAGCCGATATTTACAACTACCTTACCTCTACCGATTTGCCTGTTGAAGTGAGCGACAGCTATTTTACCGACCTCATGGTATGGCACCGTGGCTTGGCGGTTCCCGCCGCCCGCAACTTGGACGACAAGGAAGTGCAGAAGGGCAAGGAACTGTTTACTCAAATCGGCTGCGCGTACTGCCACCGCCCCACATGGACTACGGGCGACGACCGCTACACCGACCCGAGCGGTTTCTTTACCGACGGTTACGAACTGCCGCGTTACCCGCATCAGAAGATATGGCCTTATACCGATATGGTGCAGCACAGGCTGTTTATGGAAAACGATATCCGCACCGGTTGGTGCCGTACCACGCCGCTTTGGGGACGCGGACTGCATCAGAAGTGCACGGGTTCTTTCGAGGCCGACCGTCTGCACGATTGCCGCGCCCGCAACGTTATCGAGGCGATTATGTGGCATGGTTCGGCGCAGAGCGATGCCCGCAGGAGCGTTGAACAGTTCCGCGCCCTGAGCAAGAACGACCGCGATGCCATCGTAAAATTCATCGACGCCATCTAAACCGGCAAGGTTTTAAAAAGGAAAGACTACCTTTGCGACATACCGCCGAAGGTAGTCTTTTTCATATACTGCAATGATGAAAGTGCTTAAATACGTTTCTTTCGGGCTGTTGGCCGTGCTTACCGCCATTTTGGTGGCGGCCACCGTAGCCGAAAAGATTTACGGAAGTTCCGCCATAAGCCACTACGTTTACGGAGCGTGGTGGTTTGTGGCTTTATGGGCGGTGGCCGCCTTTTTCTCCGCCTTTTTCATTTGGCGGCGGAAATTATACCGAAAGCCTTTCGTATTTGCGCTGCATGCCTCATTCTTCTTGATACTGGCAGGGGCGTTGATTACTTGGATTTTCGGCAAGCAAGGACATCTGCACCTGCGTGCGGACGGCGCGGAAGCAACCTATTTCGAAAATGGGGCGGGACAGGCCGAATACCTGCCTTTCTCGGTGCGCTTGGAGGATTTTCATGTGGACTGCTATCCCGGCACGCAAACGCCTATGGATTATGTGAGTGAGCTGTTTGTGCGCGCCTCTTGCCGCGACAGTCTTCGCGCCACCGTTTCGATGAACCGTATCCTGCGCTTTAAAGGTTATCGCTTTTACCAAGCTTCCTACGATGCCGATATGGGAGGGTCCACCTTGGCGGTGAGCCACGACCCTTGGGGCATCGGGATTACCTATGCCGGCTACCTGCTGTTGTTCCTTTCGATGATGGCTTTCTTTTTCGACTCCAAAAGCGGTTTCAGGGCTTTGCTGAACCACCCGGCTCTGCGCAGAACGCTCTGTGTCGCCGCGTTTCTGCCTCTGTTCGCTTTAGGCAGGGCATCGACCGATGCCGCCCCACCTGCCATGCCCCAGAACGTGGCGCAAGAATGGGGCAAGCTGCATGTCTATTATAACGGACGCATCTGCCCGCTATCCACTTTGGCGCACGATTTCTGTCTTAAAATCACAAAGAAAGACCATTACAAGAATCTCACCGCCGAGCAGTTCCTATCGGGTTGGACGTTCTTCTACGATAGTTGGAAAAACGAACCGATTATTTATATTAAAAGTAAGCAAGACCGCAAGATCTTGGGTTTGGAGGGCAAAACGGCACGGCTCACCGACTTTAACGCCGCCCCGCTCAGCCCGCGCTCGGAAGAAAGTTTCGCCCTTATCAACATGGTTTCCAA
>CAMWQD010000209.1 GCA_947176325.1 uncultured Bacteroidales bacterium
GGCAAACTTACGAATTTTATCTTGCAAACCGGTTGCAATTTCTATATTAATATAAAATCAAAATCATATACTCAAGCCAATCACTTGCTTGGGAAGCAATGCGTTTCCGACATCTTCTTTGGGCTTTGACTTGAGGAACAGCACCGGCACTATCTCATGATTCTTGGCGAAGGGCAAAAGCTTGGCCTTGCGCAAGAGTTCCGTCGTAAGCTGTTTTCCGTTTTCCTGCGCACTCCATTTACACTCGCCCACTAACAGATATTTCTTGTCCACCGATTCGGCCACCACATCCAATTCCACTTGTTCGGGCTTTTTATCTTCGTTGAGCACCGCGCCCCACCAACGTTTGGCTTCGCCATACAACACCCCGTCAATAAGGTTTCCCGTAACGGCATCCCGACACAGACTTTCCCATTGCAGGCTCACATATTCCGCAAAATGCGCCTTCAAAGCCTGTTCCACGGGCTTGGGGCGTTGCAGTTCAATAAAAGAACGGTTGGGAACCACAAATTGGTAATAGAACGCCATAAACGGGTCGGCGATTTTATAAAGACTTTTCTTTGTGTTCTTTTCGGGAACGTCGAAAGGCACGTCTTTGGAAAGGTAGCCAAGGTCGATGAGTTTCTTCAAAGGGCGCGACAGATTGGTGGCCGGTTCGTTGCAACGGGCGGCGATTTCCGAAAGACGGTTGGCGCCGGAACCGATATAAGACATCAGCGTGGAAGTCTTTACCACATCTTTTATATCGTCCTGAAAAAGTTTCACAGGCTCTTCGTAAAGCGTTCCATTTACCGAAAAGATATTCTGCCACAAGGCTTCGTTCAGCGAGGCGTTGAATTCCCGCAACTCCCAATAGCGGGGCACGCCACCCCAAACCGCATATTCCTCAATGGTTTCAACATCGCTGATCTTTAAGGCGGATTGAATATACGGAAGCCGTATCGGGGTAAGTTTCAATATGACATCGGCCCGGCCATAAAGCGGCGCGCTGGAATCGAAGAAAAGCCCGTACATCATATTTTGGGATGAACCGCACAGCACAAGATTATAATTCAATTGCTTTTCATCCACAAGTTTCTGCAACACCGACGGTAGTTGCGGACATTGCTCCACCAAATACGGAAACTCATCCAAACAAAGCGTAAAGCGACGGTTGGCGCGGTAATTGGCCGCCCGAAACAAAGATTCCCAGTCAGGATAACTCACTTTGTCGAAATCCGGATATATCTGCGCCACCATTTTGGCAAGCATGGTTCTTTGGTACTGTTCTTCCGAACGGTCTGCCAAGAAGTAGACATCGTTATTCGTCAGCACCCTTTTGATAAGCGTGGACTTTCCCAACCGCCTGCGTCCATACACCACTACCAACCCAGCTTTTTTACGTAACAACGCCTCTTTCAACCGCTTGGTTTCTTCTACTCTGTCAACAAACTTCATCTTTCAAAATTATTATGCTCTGCAAACATAATGTTTTTACAGCATAATTCAAAACTCATTTTCAATTCCCCGATTCCCCCGAAATTTCGGCGGGCCGCCCCCTCCATTTTGCGGTTAAATAAAAAAGTAGTACCTTTGCGCCCACATTGCGGGGTAGAGCAGAGGCAGCTCGTCGGGCTCATAACCCGGAGGTCGTAGGTTCGAATCCTGCCCCCGCTACTAAAGAGGCTTGCACAAGAAACGTTTGCGCAAGCCTTTTTTTTACCAAGTACGCCCGGTGTGCGAAAAAACCACCCGCGGGCGGAAGAGCACAACCAGCCATAGAAAGCTGGTTGCAAACACCCTAAAACCACCGTCATGCGCAATATCATCGCCATAGTGGGCCGCCCCAACGTAGGCAAGTCCACCCTCTTCAACCGGCTCACCCAAACCCGCAGCGCCATTGTGGACGAAACCAGCGGTGTGACGCGCGACCGCAACTACGGCACAGGCGACTGGAACGGCAAGGAATTTTCGGTAATCGACACAGGCGGCTACCTGCTCGACGACGAAGACCACTTCAACACCGAAATCCGCCGGCAAGTGCAGTTGGCGGTGGATGAAGCCGATGTGATACTTTTCCTTGTGGACGGCAACGAAGGCCTCACCCCCATGGACGAAGACGTGGCCGGGCTCTTGCGCCGCACCGACAAACCCGTTTTCCTTATCGTCAACAAGATAGACCACGCGCAGAAAATGGAGAACGTGGCCGACTTCTACGCCCTCGGATTTGAAAGATTCTTTACGCTTTCGGCCGTCAACGGCATGGGCACGGGCGAGATTTTAGACGAAGTGGTGAAAGACTTTACCGATAACAAGGAGACCATTCCCGACGACCTCCCGCGCATCACGGTCATAGGTCGCCCCAACGTAGGTAAATCCTCCATTATCAACGCCTTCATAGGCGAAGACCGCAACATCGTCACCCCCATAGCGGGCACCACGCGCGACACCATCTATACCCGATACAACCGCTTCGATTTCGACTTCTATTTAGTGGACACCGCAGGCATCCGCCGCAAGCAGAAAGTAACCGAAAACATCGAGTTCTATTCGGTGATGC
>CAMWQD010000210.1 GCA_947176325.1 uncultured Bacteroidales bacterium
CCGCCTTTCCAGAAACGGCGGCGGCTGAGGCGCACATACCAGTTGCTGAGCCTTTCATCCACAAAGGTCTGAATCAAGCGGCCCGCGCGGGTGGGTTCGTATTCGTTCAAGGCCTCGTCCACACCCTTTATCAATGTGTTGAGCTCGGAAAGAATCCAACGGTCTATTTCGGGGCGTTTTGCGGACGGCAGGTCGGCTTCGGCATAGCGGAAACCGTCTATATTGGCGTAGAGAGCGAAGAAACCGTAGGTGTTGTAGAGCGTTCCGAAGAACTTACGTTGCACCTCGCCCACACCTTCTTCGTCGAATTTGAGGTTTTCCCACGGTTGCGAGTTGGTAATCATATACCAACGTGTGGCATCGGGGCCGTATTTTCCGATAATGGTGAAAGGATCGACGGCGTTCCCCAAGCGCTTGGACATCTTGTTGCCGTTTTTGTCGAGCACCAAGCCGTTGGAAACCACGTTTTTGTAGGCTACCGAATCGAACACCATGCTTGCTATGGCGTGCAGGGTGAAGAACCAGCCGCGGGTTTGATCCACGCCTTCGGCGATGAAGTCGGCGGGGAAGCAGTGGCTTATCTTTTCCTTGTTCTCGAAGGGGTAGTGAATCTGCGCGTAGGGCATGGCGCCGCTGTCGAACCATACATCGATGAGGTCGCTTTCGCGGAACATCTTTTTGCCGGAGGGAGAAACCAACACAATGGCGTCCACGTGCGGACGGTGCAGGTCGAATTTCTCGTAGTTGGCCTCGCTCATATCGCCGTCGGTATAGGCTTTGAGCGGGTTTTCGGTCATGAAGCCCGCCGCTATCGACTTTTCGATTTCGGCCTTGAGTTCCGATACCGAACCGATGCAGAGCTGTTCCTTGCGGTCTTCGCTCACCCAAATCGGAAGCGGCGTTCCCCAGTAGCGCGAGCGCGACAGGTTCCAATCCACCAAATTCTCGAGCCAGTTGCCGAAACGCCCCGTGCCGGTGGCTTCGGGCTTCCAGCCGATGGTTTTGTTCAGTTCTATCATCCTTTCCTTGCAGGCGGTGGTGCGGATAAACCAGCTGTCGAGCGGGTAGTAGAGCACCGGCTTGTCGGTACGCCAGCAATGGGGATAGTTGTGGGTGTGTTTCTCGCTCTTGAAGAGTTTGCCCTGCTCCTTGAGCATGATCACGATTTCCACATCCAGGCTCATGTCCTTGTCGGTCTTGGTGGCATCGTAGGCGTTCTTCACGAATTTGCCCTCATAGGCGCGATAGGCCTCCACATTCACTTTGGCCTTCACGAAGTCGGGATGCAGGGTTTCGAGCAGGCAGAAACGCCCCTGACGGTCTACCATCGGAAGTTGAAGCCCGTCGCGGTCGAACATCAGCAGCGAACCGATGCCCGCTTTCTGTCCCACCCGTGCGTCGTCGGCACCGAAAGTAGGCGCGATATGCACGATACCCGTACCGTCTTCGGTGGTGACGTAATCGCCCAAGATAAAACGGAAACTGTCGTCGGGCTGGTTCCAATCCTCGGTTTTGCCGCCACCGCCCACCGCCGTAGGCTTCACCCACGGAATAAGCTGTTCGTAGCGCAATCCCTCGAGCGCGGTGCCCTTTACCGTTCCCAACACCAAATAAGGCAGTTCCTTGTCGCCCTGCTTGTAGTCTTCGAACTTGATATCGGGATTTTTGAAGAACGAACCCATGAGGGCATCCGCCAAAATCACCGTGCAAGGTTCACCCGAATAGGGATTTACGGTCTTCACCAAGTTATAGTCGAAAGTGGGACCCACGCAGAGCGCGGTGTTGGAAGGCAACGTCCAAGGCGTGGTGGTCCAGGCCAACGCGCAGACCTCTTCGCTCTTCACATCGGCTTGGAAAGGCAGCTTCTGATTGGGAAGCAGACGGAACATCGCCACGCAGGTGGTGTCTTTCACGTCGCGGTAGCAACCGGGCTGGTTGAGCTCGTGCGTGCTGAGCCCCGTGCCCGCCGCGGGCGAAAACGGCTGAATGGAGTAGCCTTTGTAGAGCAGATTCTTTTGGTAGAGCTGTTTGAGCAGATACCAAACGCTTTCTATATACTTGTTTGTGAAAGTGATATAGGGATGTTCCAAGTCTACCCAATACCCCATGCGGCGCGTGAGGTCGTCCCAGCGATCCTTATATTTCATCACCTCTTTTCGGCAAGCGGCGTTATAGTCTTCTACGCTGATTTTCTTTCCTATATCTTCTTTAGTGATGCCGAGATTCTTCTCCACGCCCAATTCCACGGGCAGACCGTGCGTATCCCAGCCGGCCTTGCGCTGCACGTTGAAGCCTTTGAGCGTCTTGTAACGGCAGAAAATATCCTTGATAGTCCGCGCCATGACATGGTGGATGCCCGGCATGCCGTTGGCGGAGGGAGGCCCTTCGTAGAACACGAAATCGGGATGCCCCTCGCGGTTCTTGAGGCTCTGTTCGAAACAATGGTTGTCTTCCCAAAATTTCTGCACGCTTTCTCCTATCTGCGGGAGATTGAGCTGTCGGTATTCGTTATACTTATCCATTC
>CAMWQD010000211.1 GCA_947176325.1 uncultured Bacteroidales bacterium
CATCGTTCTGATACTGACGCACTCCGTTGAGGTCTTCGAGGCCGAAACGTCTCAGCCCGGGCAAGCCTCCCAAATTGATATACAGTGCGAGCGTTTCATCGTTGTCTTCGAGATTATGGAACTCCATGAATTCCTTATAGCTCAAAGGCAAGATATATAATTGACGGTAACGTCCGCCGATAAGGGTTGTTAAATCTCCGCTGAGAATATGGGCGTTGCTTCCTGTGATAATGACATCGGTATGCGCCTCTTTCCGCCAGCTCCGCACGGATTTTTCAAATCCGTCTATATCCTGTACTTCATCTATGAGAATATAGTTGTGTCGGGTTGCATCGTAGCGGGCGGCGATATAATCGTTCAACTCCCTGTAGGTGGAGATGGCGTCGAATTCGCGGTTCTCTTTGTCGATATAGATGACATTGTTTCCGTCTATGCGCTCTTTCGTATTCTTTATCGACTTGAGTAAATAACTCTTACCAACGCGCCTCTGCCCGGTCAGCACCACAATCAGGCCTTTGCCGAGGTTCTTCTCCACAAGGTCGTCATAATACTTCCGGTTGATGTTTTTTTCTTCCATAAAAGAAATTTTGTAACAAAGGTATGATTTTTTCTTTTATAAAAGAAATTTTCGGGGTGGGGTGTTAGAACTTGATGTCGTCGATGGCTTCGAGGGCTTTGTCGAGATAGTATTGGGAGGGGGCGTAGAGGACGTATATGTATTTGTCGACGTGGGCGATTTGGCCGACAATTTGAATCCATGGCGTTATCGTGTAGTCTTGGGGGCGGTGAAATTTCTTCACGTTTTCTTTTTCCGTATCTTCTATCGCATAGCGCTCGGCGAGAAAGTCGTAGAGTTTTCTTTCGGAGGAGGCGTTGGCCACCATTATGGAACCAACAAGATTTTGCAATTCAAATAGGTAAGAAGTGGCTACCTGCCAGCCGTCGCCTTGGTTCTCGTAGGTGAGCGCCCCGTCCAAGTCGTCGACCCTATCGGGCAGGCCGAAGAGCCTGACAAGGCTGTCCTGCGATATGTCCCATCCCATAAAGGGTTCTATGTAATAGAAATATCTCGGTTTCACTTCTACGGTAAAGGCGAAATCGTGGGCATACTTGTTGCGGACGCGGGTTTCCCCTACGTGAAGCCCGATAAATTCATCCTCATCCTCGCCCTGCTTCACCACAAATTCATTGTAGATTTCCCAAGAAACGGAGGGAAAATGGCCTTTTAAGTGAAAGGTTTCGCCTGCATATACTTCGTAGTGGGTTTGGTCGAGGTGATTGGTGGGGCTTTCGCAGGCGCTCGGCAAAAGCATTCCTGCGATGGCGAGGGGGATGAGCAAGCGTGCTTTCATTCTATTTATTTTGATATTCAAGAACTTCGTTGTGGATATAGTCGAGGGCGACCCCGGCTTGGCGGAACATTTCCTCCGATTCGGCGCCGGCGTGATATTTATAGTCGGCCACCACGCGCTTGATGCCGCAGTTGATGATGAGCATGGCGCAGGTGCGGCAGGGGGTCATGGTGCAGTAGAGGGTGCCTCCTTCGAGGCTCACGCCCCGGCGGGCGGCCTGGCAGATGGCGTTCTGTTCGGCATGGACGGTGCGCACGCAGTGGGTGGAAATGGTGCCGTCTTCGTGGAGGGTCTTGCGGAAGAGGTGGCCTACTTCGTCGCAGTGGGGCAGGTGGGAGGGGGAGCCTACATAGCCGCTCACGAGAATCTGACGGTCTTTGACGATGACGCACCCGCTCCGTCCGCGGTTGCAGGTGGCCCGCAGGGCCACGCTGTGGCATAAGTCCATGAAGTATTCGTCCCAAGAGGGGCGGTGGTGCGCGGGTGCGTCATCTTTCAACTCCCCCAAGAAACGGTCTATTTCCGTGTGCAGTTGTTCGAGGCTGCCGTTGTTGTGGAGGGTGATGTCGGCCATGCGCATGCAGGCTTGCAGGTTCTGTTTGTTGGGGTCGGGGTTGTCGAACTCGCGTTTCTCGTTGGCTACGAAGGTGTCGTAGTCTATGTGGTCGGTTTCCGAGCCGCGCAGTTTGATGCGCTCGTAGCGGGTGCGGGGATCGGCGTCGACGGCCAGCAGCACAAAGGAGCCTTTCTTGCGCAGGGATTCCACTTCTCCGGTGGCGCGTATGCTTTCGATAATGGCGTTGGTGCCGTTTTGGGCGGCGCGTGCGTAGAGTTCGTCCACGATATAGGAGGGGGAGTGGTGGGCGCGGAGGTCGTTGGCTACCGTCACGAAGGAGTCGCGGTTGGGTTCCATGCCGCGGCGTTGCACTTCTTCCGTCAGGAATTGGCGGACGGAGTAGTAGGAGAAGGCGCGTTGGGTGCGGAGGTAGTCCACCACGGTGCCTTTTCCGGCGCCCAGTGTTCCGGTGATTCCGATAATGAGCATAAATCGTTTATTATTTATTGTTTACTGTTTATTGGCCAGCCGCATTATCTGCCAGCCGCACGCGGCTGTATGTCCAAACGGTCGTGCTCCGTGCTGAAAAGTGCTTCGCATCCCGCGAGT